>JAAYGJ010000036.1 GCA_012727745.1 Clostridia bacterium
GGCAAGTACTTACCGACTGGCCGTAAGGGCCATTTGTTGTTATTATTAGCTCTAACTTACATCTTAACGCTGGGAATTATGGTTCTGCCGGCCGCAGCTAACCCTGATAGTGCTGTAAATATTGTCATAAACGGGGTCCAGGTTAAGCCATCGATTCCGGCTTTTATTGACAGTAATGGCCGCACAATGGTACCTCTCCGCTTTATCATGGAGAATATGGGTTTGAAGGTTGATTGGCTGGCAAATGAGCAAGGTATTGTAATTCAGCGAGGAGCGACGACTATAAAACTGTGGATCGGTAAGAAACAGGCCTATGTTAATGGCCAGCTTCTTACTTTAGACACAACACCGGTTTTAAAGAATAACACTACTATGGTGCCGCTTCGTTTTATTTCTCAGGCCTCCGGCGGTCAAGTAGAATGGGATAGTAACACCAGGACAGTTAGTATTAGCTTTGAAGTTAATTCCGCTTCCGGCATGGTGCGCTTGACCGGTAATTATGTGAATATCCGTACCGGTCCCGGCACTAATTATGATATAATCACTACACTCCCCCGGGGGACGATGTTTAAATTCTTGGGGGAGGCGGCTGGCTGGTATCAGGTGCAGCTGCCTGATGGGCGCCAGGGATGGGTTTCATCAGAATATGCTCAACGTGTAGAAAGTGACAGGCCAAATGACGAACAATCTGGAGGCGTTCAGCAACCTGGTGAACCTGAACCTCCTGATGTTAGCGGGCCGCCCGCTATCGGGGAAGTTCCACCCGGTC
This sequence comes from Clostridia bacterium, assembly GCA_012727745.1. Lineage (GTDB taxonomy): Bacteria > Bacillota > DSM-521 > Neomoorellales > Neomoorellaceae > JAAYGJ01. Next base: position 770 of record JAAYGJ010000036.1, read on the forward strand.
AACCTCTGGGACTTGCTGTAACCGGTACTAAAGCCGTAGCCATTATGGCCGGACCCAGTCCGGTTGAAAAACAGGTGGGAACGGCTGCGGCCGGGAGCAGGTTGCCAATCTGGCAAATTGAAGGCAACTGGTGGCAGGTAGAATATGGCAGCGGTCAGCGCGGTTGGGTGCCTGCTGCCCTCGTAACCTACGCGCCCTATGAACCGCCGCCAGGAAAAGGCGAAGACGAAAACAGTGCTGCAGGGATAAAAATTACTGGAGTAACAGTCAGACCGTCAGGGGATGCCGTTGAAGTTAGTGTTCAGGCCAGCGAAGATTTTACATATAAAATCTCCCGTTGGGAGAACCGTTTAATCGTTGATATCAGCGGCGCTGTATTGGCGCTCGCAGATGGACAAGATACAGTATCGGTTAATCATAAACTGCTGGCCAGGGTGCGGCTGGGTCAGTATAAAGTTGATACGGTGAGAATTGTTTTTGACCTGAACTGGCCGGCCCGTTTGACTGCAAAAACAGTCAAAGATAATGAGGATACGGTTTTTGTTCTGGAAAGACCGTCTTTGCGTGGCAGCATAATTGTCATTGATCCCGGCCATGGTACCAGTCCAGAAAGCCAGGATCCGGGGGCGATTGGCCCTAGTGGGGTACAGGAAAAAAATGTAAACCTGGCCATCTCGCAAAAGCTCGCTACCTTGCTTCGCGATGCAGGTGTCAAGGTATATATGACCCGTAGCGGAGAAAACACGCCTTATCTTTTAGCTGAGCGAGCTTATTATGCCAATGAACTGGGTGCTGATATTTTTATAAGTATCCATGCCAATGCTTCGTACAGCCCCAGTACCTCCGGTACATCCACCTATTTTTATGCGCCGCCGGGTACTAGCCTGGGACAGCAAAGGGAAGAACGCCAGCGCTTGGCTGCGGCGATTCAGAGCGCTCTGGTAACAGCCATTGGCCGCAAGAACCTGGGGGTAAGAGAAGCAAATTTTTCTGTTCTGCGCAATACTGTAATGCCTTCGGTGCTGGTCGAGACGGCTTTTATCTCCAATCCCGTTGAAGAAAAACTCCTGGCTGACCCCGCTTTCCAGGACAGGGTTGCTAAAGGAATTTTTAACGGCATCAGTAACTACTTTGCCGGCTTTTAAACTCGGGGAGCCTGCCACTGTCACTGTGGCGGCTCTTTTTTTCTTTTCAATTTTATTTATTGTTGCGAGCTTTATTATTTCCTGGTTTAATATGCCGGGATTTTATTTGGCTAATTGAAAAATAGGAGTAGTGGCAATAGAATAAAGCGGGTAGGGAAGGCCTATCAATAAACATTTTTCCAGAATACGACTATGGCTTGTATACCTCTGGACCAACTAGTATGGTTATAAATGGCGGCCTGGGCGAAAGCATTCTGCCCATCAGGTTCTATAACAAGCCGGAAATTGTATTAATTACCTTAACACCGGCTGATTAAAGCTTTTAATTAACAACATTGGCAGCTTTTAACGGACAGGGCCCCAAAAGGGCCCCATTGAAGTAATGCGCTCCTATACACCAGTTAAGGCACACTGCTACAATAGAATTAAGAGGAATTATCCAATTCCAGCTGGGCGGGCTGCTGGTTATTCTGAAAAAGGCTCAAAAGTATTATAGCCGTCAATATCAGCACCATGCCAACCACGGAAATTACAGTAGGGATCTCTTTGTAAAGCAAAACGCCAAGTACAGTAGCGGCTACAGGTTCACAGGATGCCAGTATTGAGGCGCGTCCAGTGACGTAAAGAATTTGGTTGATACGACTGTAAAAACGTACGGTCGCCTTGACGTGGCCTTTAATAACGCGGGGCTGTTGCCGGTGACGGCCGATCTGGCGGACCAAACGGAGGAAGATTTTGACAGGATCATGGCTGTTGACTGCAAAGGGGTATTTCTGTGCATGAAGTACCAAATTTCCCAAATGCTCAAGCAGGGGGGAGGGGCGATCATCAATTGCGGCTCTGTGGTTAGTATGGTAGCAGACCCGGGTATGGCTCCTTATGTAGCGGCCAAGCATGCTGTGGCAGGACTTACCAGGGCTGCGGCTCTTGATTACACCAGGCGCAACATCCGCATCGA
>JAAYGJ010000002.1 GCA_012727745.1 Clostridia bacterium
TTATTAGCTTATTAATTGAACCGGATGTCTATATCATAGACGAGCCTTTTGTCGGGCTAGATCCCCGTGCAACTCTGGAATTATTGCGGTTTTTAAATGAGGAAAGAATGCGGGGAGCCGGAATACTAATCTCTACCCACCAATTAGACATGGCAGAAAGGATATGTGATTTCATATTTCTGATGGCCGACGGTCAGGTGATAGCTCTAGGAAATCCGGATGAAATTCGAGAGCAATGTCAGTTGCCGGGGGCAACCCTTTTTGATTGCTTTAATGCTATTTTGGAGAACCAAACATGATGTCGCCAGGTAAACTTTTCGCAAAACGGCTTTTCGCCGAATTGAAATTCCAATTAAGTATTTGGCGGACCACTATTGACTGGACCGTGGCTTTATATATTGTGCTTCCTGCCATCGCTCTAGGAATTAATCAATATTAGTTATGGTGGGAAAGCCCTCCCCGCTGGCTTAATTTATTGCCTGTAGAAGTGCTTTTTGCCAGCTGTTTTTTATTTGCCTGGTCAGGAACAATCAGGCTTTTTCTCCAGGAAGCGGATCAACTCTTTTTATTAAATCAAAAACTCTGGCTTAAAATAATTATGAAGTACGGCCTTATTTACTCTTTTTCTGCGGCCTTTCTTTTAGGTGTTTTTTTCTTTGCACTCCTGGCTCCCTTTGTCCTTCAGCATTATCAGTTTTCGCAAATTCAGATGTTCATACTTTTCTCTATAACCTTCCTGACCAAAGTATTTCTAGGGCTGGCCAAACAGCTTCTATCCTTACTTCTTTACGGTTGGCAGCAATTTGTTGTTATAAGAGGGATGCTGGTCCTGGGAAGTTTGCTTTTCGTTATCTTGATTCCTCCCATCCTCAATAACTTCATAATGTTCTTGGCTGCTGTCCTGCTCTTGTTCATTGCTACCGGGATGCTGAGTATAAAAAGGCTTAACTACAAAGGCAGTTTTTTCGCGGATGTGGCACGGGAGCAAAGTGAGAAAATAAAATATGTCAGTTTCCTGTTAGCTCTCTCCGGAGTAAATATTAAGCAGCCGAAAAAACAAAGAAAACGTCCCTGGCTTTTTCGCAGTTCCGGTATAATTTTCAAAAAGCGCAATGCAGTTAACGGACTGGTGGAGCTATGTATTAAATCAACCGTGAGAAATACCACACGTTTGGGGCAGTATCTCTTGTTTTTATGTCTATGTGGTCTTATTATCCTCAGCTTTGAAGGTAGTATGAGGTGGTTAATTTGGCTGGCGCTAGCTTTTATTTTTGTCAATTTCGTAGGTTTATATTGGCAAGAAAGCTTGGCCTCAGAGTTCATGCAACTTTTTCCTTGGCAACCTGAAGAGAAACACCTCGCCTTGCGAAAGTTTTTGTTCAGCATGACATTGCCAGGGTTTCTATCGATTAGTCTCATGGCCGGTTTCCAAGCCTATTCCTGCTTAGTGGCTTTGCTTATCGTTCCTGTATGCATAGTTGTAGTTTTTTATAGCTGTAGAATTGTAGCTTTTTACTTGGTTACCTCGGCAAAGGAGCGCACTTCCAGCACTTCGGCGAAGCGTTAAACCTTGTGTATGATTACTTGGAGCGTAAAAAGTATTACTAAAATCAAATATGGGGGTCAGCCCGTTTCCACGATATATCCCACGTCATTCCATAAGGCTGGACTGCCTGCGCTTACCCTTTTACCCTGCAGATAACACCGGCCTGAAATAGGTGATACCATCCCCAACAGCATTCGTAATGTAGTGGTCTTACCGGCGCCGTTGGGACCCAGAAAGCCAAATATCTCACCCCTTCTAACAGATAAATTCAGGCGATCAACAGCACGCACCTTGCCATAAA
>JAAYGJ010000037.1 GCA_012727745.1 Clostridia bacterium
CATATATTCCGATGATTTTGATGAGTTTAATTTTCTATTGAATTTATGGTACAAAGATAATTATAGAAATGATATTTTGAAATTGACTATTTTACCCACAATTCCGTATAAGCTAGCTGCCATAAGAGGAAATTGCTGAGACGCATTTCCCCGGAAGGACGAATCAATAAATCAGGATCGGGCAAATCGCCCGTGTATAAAGCCCTGCTAATGGTCTCTTCATTTATTTCTCCCGGCCGTAGCTTGCCGCTTTCAACCCAAGCAGAAATTTTACGACAGGCATCTACCAGTTCAGCCCGACTGCCATAGTTCAGCGCCACGTTAAAAATAAGCCTGTTGTTGCTGGCAGTAAGCTCTCTAGCCCGAGCCAGTTCAGCCTGAGCCTGCTGCGGTAAAGCCTCCAGGCGGCCGATGGCACGTACCTGAACCCCCTCCTGCTGCAACTCCGGTAATTCCTGACGCAAGTATTCTACCAGCAGGTCCATTAAAGCACTTACTTCTTCCCGCGGTCTTTTCCAGTTTTCTGTTGAGAAAGCATAAACAGTAAGAATTTTAATTTTCCATTCAACGCAGGCCTTAACTATATCGCGCAAAGCTTCTACCCCGGCACGGTGACCAGCTACCCTCGGAAGCCCTTTGCGCCTGGCCCAGCGCCCGTTACCGTCCATGATTATTGCCAGGTGACGCGGTAAACGTTTAAAATCCAAATTACCATCTTTGTTATGCCTGGAACGGTACCACCGGTTTAAGAAACTTAACACCGTTTCTCCCCCTAATTGCAAACTATAAAACAAACCCCCTCTCAGGCGAGGGGGATTGTTGCCATCTTATTCTGCAACGATGGCTTCATTGGGACAAACTTCAACACAACTACCACAATCATTGCAAAGTTCCGGATCAATAATATAAATGTCATCACCCTCAGAAATAGCCTCGTTAGGGCATTCATCTGCGCAAACGCCACAAGCCAGGCATTCTTCGGTTATTTTATGGGGCATCGGTCCTTACACCTCCTTTCGCTGGTGGGATCGTATTATCTACATCAGCCAACACCAGTTGAACCTTGTTGGCCTCCACCAGGCGCAAGCGTACGACACGAGCCTCGTCTTCCTGGCCAGTAGCAAGATGGCAGTCTCCGGTAAAATAATAATCAGACAAGCACCAACCACTGGCTGCCAGCAGCTCCCTGGCTTCAGCTAAGGTAAAACCCAAACAATCAGGCATCACCAAGCATTAAACCTCCATAATATCACGTTCTTTGTTAGCAAGTATTTTATCTAATTCCTTAATTTTACTATCTGTTAGCTTTTGCACTTTATCCTGTGCCCGTTTAACTTCATCCTCTGAAACAACTTTGTTTTTTTCCTGGGTTTTTAATTTATCATTAGCTTCCCGGCGGAAGTTACGAACCATTACTCTGAACTCTTCAGTCTTTTTACGGGCTACCTTGACCAATTCAGTCCGTCTTTCCTCCGTCAACTGGGGAATAACAATTCTTATAACCGTACCGTCATTGCTGGGTGTTAAACCCAGATCCGATTTAAGGATAGCCTTCTCCAGCTCAGGCAGGAGGTTACGGTCCCAGGGTTGAACTATTAAGAGCCTTGCCTCCGGGGCAGAGATGTTTGCTACCTGGTTTATCGGGGTCGGCGTGCCATAATAATTAACTGTTATTTTATCTAACAAAGCTGGATTAGCTCGTCCAGCTCTCA
>JAAYGJ010000038.1 GCA_012727745.1 Clostridia bacterium
GCATCAGCTGTCTGATAAACGCTTTCCGGCTTGGGCCACGAAGTAGCTGCATTGTTAAGATAAATCATATTTTACTTTTACTCCTGATAAAAATAGTTGTATCCACTAACTCTTAGTATTCTATTCGTTAACCCCATTCACCTGTATAGATGATATAACGTATTTTTATAGTTTTGTCTTGCTGTTATAGTATTCCCTAGCGATCGGTTGCTAAAAATAAAGCCAGGGTTCATGTTCCCTGGCTTATTATGATAAAAGTACGCTCCTTTACTCCTTATCTGGCTCTTGCAGCTTGTTAATCTGTTCTCTGACAGCTTCTAGCTGTTGTTCCAGCATCGCAGCCTGTTGTTTCAAGGCTTCAAAACTCGGGGCCATTGTACCCGGCGTCGGAGTATAGCCTTGAAAGGGCATGCCCCACCAGCCTGGCGCATAGCCGCCAAATCCTAGCCAGCGACCTAAGCCTCTACCGCGACCACGGCCAAAGCCAAAGCCCCAGTTCATGAAGCCGGGTGTGGGAAATCCGCTGCAAAAGCCCATACCCCTACCGCTACGCGGCCCTAATCCCCAAGGACCGGTTCTATCACCAAACGGCATCCTGTCACCCCCTCTCCTTTTGGTCATTTGTTCAATACTGATTATAGTATTATTATGGTCGTATGTCAATAATAAAATACATAAATTTTTTTGTCCCGGTCTAAAAAAACTTCCCTCCTGCATAAAGTTTAGATAAAGCTGCTTTCAGGAGGGATAATATGCTAACCGAAAGTATGGAAGACTATCTGGAAATTATTTTTCGCCTGATTCAAGAAAAAGGTTATGTCCGGGCTGTAGATATTGCCGAAGCTATTCGTGTCCAACCCTCATCTGTAACCCGCATGATCCAGAAACTGGATGAGGAGGGTTATATCCATTATCAAAAGTACAGAAACATTGCCCTCAGCGACAAAGGCAGGCGACTGGGGTATTTTTTGGTTTGGCGTGATGCCATGCTTAAGGAATTTTTTACTCTGTTTGAGATAAAGATAGGCATAGAAGAACAGGTGGAAGGGATTGAACACTATATTACCCCTGCCACCATGTGTCTCTTTCGCGACCTTGTCCTCTTTTTTCGCACCTATCCTGAGCAAATGGAGAAACTACGGCAAATAAGCCAGGCAAACAGTTATCCCGAAGGTGAACAACTTCAAGAACTGCGGGCTTGGCTTTTCCGCCATAGTAACGATGAGTAAAAGCGGTTGTTGCCGCCTCTATATAACTTCCAGCAACGCAGCTATTTGCTTAAACAAGAAGCAGACTGCTACACCGCAAATTGTTGGGATCACAGCCGCCAGCAGGGTCCACTTTAAACTCCTGGTTTCTTTGAAAATAGTCAACAGGGTCGTGCCGCAGGGCCAGTGCATGAGGGAAAAGAGCATTACGCAAAAGGCGGTAAGCCAGGTCCAACCATTCTGGATTAATAGTGTACTCAGATCGGCCAAGCTTCCCGCTTCAGTTAATGTGCAAGTGGAAAGATAACACATCAACAAAATAGGAAGGACTATCTCGTTGGCCGGTAGTCCCAGGATAAAGGCCAGGAGGATATAACCGTCCATCCCTATAGCCATGCCCAGGGGTTGGAGCCATCCAGCCAGGAAGTTCAATGGTTTGAGGTTATTGAACTCTATATTGGCTAAAATCCAAATTATTATACCTGCCGGGGCAGCTACAATCACTGCCCTGGCAAGCACAAAAATTGTGCGGTCCAGTAACGAGCGGACCAGTACTTGCAGCACCCGGGGGCAACGGTATGGAGGCAGTTCCAAGGTAAACAATGAAGGCACACCTTTTAAAATGGTGCGTGAGAGCAGCCAGGAAGTAAAAAACATCATCGCAATGCTTAATAAAATAGTCCCTACAACTACAGTAGCTGCTGTTAAGCTCCTATAGGCTGATGTCACCAGGCCGCCCATAAATATAGTCGCCAGAGCGATCAGAGTCGGAAAACGTCCGTTGCAGGGAGAAAAGTTATTGGTAAGTATGGCAATCAAGCGTTCCCTGGGGGAATCAACAATTCGACAGGAAATGACGCCGGCGGCATTGCAGCCAAAGCCCATGCACATTGTTAAGGCCTGCTTGCCGTGGGCACCGGCTTTTTTAAAAAGGTTATCCAGGTTAAAAGCTACCCGCGGCAGATAGCCCAGATCCTCCAGCAGAGTAAACAGCGGGAAAAATATTGCCATTGGCGGCAGCATCACACTGACAACCCAGGCCATTGTGCGATATAAACCCTGGAGTAGCAGATCGTGCAGCCAGACAGGTGCCCCCGCTGTAATAAGCAGGGCTGATAGTAAATCTTCCAGGCCAAACAACAGCCTTGCCAGCAGCTGCGAAGGAATATTCGCGGCGGAGATAGTAATCCAGAAGATTATTCCCAATAAAGCCAACATTAACGGGTAACCCAGCAGTTTGGAGGTTATTATATTGTCCAGTTTGCGGTCCCAATCGGGCTGTCGGGCAGTCCCTTGCTTTACAACTCTGGCGGCAATGCTTTCAGCCCGGCTATAAAGTGCAGTAACAATACTGTCTCTTATGTTCTCCCTGCCGAGGTGTGCAGCTATACCGTCGGCCCGCTCTAAGATCTGTTCAGGCTTGAAGCGGGTATTCATGCCGACACCCCTTTTTTTGTCTTTAACTGGATTACGTTTTGTGGTAAAGCTAAACCCAGATGCTGCTCAAGTTCCTGCCGTATTGATAGTTCCCCTTCCAGCAGGCGCAAAGCAACCCACCTGGCGTTCAAGTGCCCGTTAAGTAGCGGTTGTAATTGTTTTTCCAGCGTGATTACGGCTGCTTCTACCGCCTGATTATAGCGGACTGTTTTAGGCGCCGGGTGTAAAATGCCTGCCGCTATTGCCGCTACAATTTCTTTTAGTTTTTCCAAGCCTTCTCCGTCCCTGGCTACTGTGGGTACTACTGGCAGGCCCAGTTCCTGGGATAATAAGGGTACGTCAATTAACATTTTTTTCCGCCGCGCTTCGTCCATAAGGTTCAAGCAAACCACTACCCTGGGCGTCGTTTCTAACACCTGCAAGACCAGATTGAGGTTGCGCTCCAAACAGGTAGCATCAACGACAACGATTACTACATCTGGGTGAGCAAAACAGATAAACTGACGGGCAATCTGCTCTTCAACCGAGCTGGCCAGCAACGAATAAGTGCCAGGCAGGTCGACCAGGGTAAAATCTAGGCCCCGGTAGCTGTACCTGCCCCTGGCCAGGGTAACCGTTTTCCCCGGCCAATTACCCGTATGTTGCTTTAATCCTGTCAAGGCATTAAAAACAGTACTTTTGCCGCAATTTGGGTTTCCGGCTAAAGCGATAAGAAAACTACTTGCGTTTAAGCTAATAAAGCTTTCTCGCAAGGCGTTTAAACCGGATGAGGCTCTAGTTAAGCCCATATCAACCCCTCCAGGTTTACAGCTTCAGTACCAGTACCTGCATGCTATCTTCACGGCGCAGGGCGATAATAGCCCCCCTAATTTTGTAGGCGGTCGGATCACCGCTGGGACTGTGCCGGATAACTTCCACCCTGGTCCCTGGTACCAGGCCAATGTCTAACAGGCGACGCCGGGTAAACCCTGTAGCCTGTAAGCCGACAACTTCAGCTGAGCTGCCCGGTGCCAGACAGTTCAAATATGTAACCATTTGCACCCCTATTCCTCTCGACAGCATTTTCCTGCCGTATGCAATAACAAACAGTTAAGCGAAACGTAAATCTTTGCCCCTGGCTCAAACCCTTGCAAACAGGCAACATTTATGTATTAGGCTATGCTAACTGTTATATGAATGTTCCTTTAAAATAAATAAACCATGGGGCTCGGATAAAAAATCCGTAGCGCCATGGTTTTATTAATTGCCTCCCCAAACCCAGGTGCCCTACGCGTTTAGGATTTAATGATATTTGCTAACTCCGGTACAAGTAGACTATCACCACTAAAGCAGCCAGAGCAATTCGGTACCAGGTGAACAACAGATAACTGCCACGACGCAGATATTGGAGTAAGTATTTGATAGCCAGGAAACCTACAATTGCTGCCACTATTACACCCAGTACAAAGGAAATATCAATATCGCGTAAAGATAAATCCTTTAATGTCAATAAAGCTGCCCCGGTAATAATTGGAATCGACATTAAAAAAGAAAAACGAGCTGCTGTTTCCCGTTGCATACCGGTCATAAGACCAGCAGACATGGTAATGCCGGAACGGGATACACCTGGAATAATAGCCAAGGCCTGGGATAATCCTACCAGAATACTATCGGTAAGGTTAATATCTTCTATCCGCCTGATCTTGCGACCGCGGCGGTCAGCCCACCAGAGGATAACCCCCATCAGGGCAAGGGCTAGCGCAACAAGAAGAGGCGAACGAAAAACCGTCTCGGCCTGCTCTTCTAACAACAGCCCCGATAAGGCTCCAGGTACTGAGGCCACAGCAAGATACCAAAGCATACGTCCGTCATTACTGCAAGGACGAGTAAAACCGCTAACAACTAAATTGATAATATCATGCCAGAAATAGACGACGACTGCAATCAATGTCCCCAGATGTAAAGCTACACTAAAGGTCAAACCCGGGTCAGGCCAACGGAAAAACCAGGGAAAAAGGACCAGATGGGCAGAACTGGAAATAGGCAAAAATTCGCCCAGGCCCTGCACCAGGCCCAGGACTATTGCTTGAATTACATCCATTATTACTCTCCTTAAGTAGGCAAAATTTTTCACTCATTTAAGTTTAGCCGTACCAGTTTAAATATGTCAATGATTTATTTTACGGTTATTTTTTCCTGTAGTTCAGAAAAGCGCTTGGCCCCTATCCCCGGAACGTTCTGTAAATCTTCAATAGTCCGGAAAGGCCCTTTTTGCTGGCGGTAATCAAGGATACGCTGTGCTAAAACCGGCCCAATACCCGGCAATGTCTCTAATTCCGTTAAAGTAGCTGTATTGATATTTAACTTAGCGCCAGCCTGATTGCTGGCATTTGAATTATATGACGGGGTTGCATTTCCTGTGGAGGAAGATATTTCACCCTGGCGGGGTACGATAATTTGCTGCTCATCCTGTAGGATGGCTGCCAAATTTAAGGCATTGGGTTCTGCATCCGGCAACAAACCCGCAAGATTAATTGCCTCAATTACTCGGGAACCGAAGGGAAGTGTATAAACGCCCGGCGATTCTACAGCACCTGCAACATGGACCTGAATAGTAGTTTCAGTACTGGCAACTGCTGTCTGGTTAGCTATCTCCTCTTCACTATCTGAGCCATTTTCTATCACCCGGGGGAGGCTGGAGCTTAATTGCCGGCTCTGCCAACTACCATAGCGCGCACCTAGCCCAAAAAGGAGTGCAGCCAGCACCAGCGCCACCAGCCAGCGCACCCGGTTATCCCATTCCCACATGGCCATTCACCCCTAGGTATGGCTCGATCTATCTGCCCAAATACTAACCTTTTAAAAGGTTGTCGTGCTGAACGCTAGCGATAGTATTATAGTTTAATTATAATTATAGCAATAATGTGGTGGCAGCTAGTTCCCTCCGACAAGCCTACCCTCTGCCCCCACGCCGCTCTCTAAGCGGTGCAAACAGTGTTCAGGCAGATAAATTATTTTTTCTTTCTCCCAATCGTATAGGCTTCGCCAAGATATGAGCCGCAAGCAAAATACAAACCACTGCCCGGTGTATAAAGGATCGGTCGGATTTTATTAAGTTCGGGGTAACCTTTTTCGCCAAGGGCATTCTCGTCAACTTTTACATCCACAATTTCGCCAATAAATTGGGTGTGCTGGCCTATTTCATGGTGCTTAAGTAACCGGCACTCGATAACAAGGGGAAATTCTTTTATATACGGCGCATCAACCAGTTCACTCTGCACGGCTGTAAGCCCGGTAGCAGAGAACTTATCTTCATTTTTTCCGGAAACGATTCCACAATAATCGACCTCTTTAATATACTCTTCTGAAGGAAGATTAACTGTAAAAGCTTTTCGCGCCAGTATATTGCCATAGCTGTGTCTGGCTTTAGTAAAGGAAACAGCTACAGCAGGCGGGTTGGAGCAGCACACGCCCACCCAGGCGGCAGTTGCCGCATTAGCTTTGCCAGCTTGATCATAGGTGCCAATAACCCAAACCGGGGTAGGGCAAACCAA
>JAAYGJ010000039.1 GCA_012727745.1 Clostridia bacterium
GGCCAATCCGCCAATCCGCAAAATGCCCGGCACTTGTAATCACCCTCTGCCTGCCTATTTATCTGCATTATATAATTCGGACTTATATTATTAATAATTCGGCACAAACTTCAATAAGTTTAGGGTAACAAGAAAAATCCCGCCTACCGACGGGTAATTAATTCAAGGATATAGCTGTTATGCTGCCTTCTCTTCGTAAGATATGTTCAACTCTATAACTTGCTCATCGGCAAACAATAAAGGGATACAAATAATTTTGGCGTTATGGGTACTTAATTCAATCTTGTCCCCGGTAAGTATTGTCGGGGGAGTTACGTTGACATTGATACTTTTTTTAGATAACAAAACCCCCGTATTACCTATAATCATATTGCTAAGTTCTGCAATTGCGCTTTTAGCCATTTCATCAAGGCTTGGCACCGGCATTCCGCCCATCATGGCCGAAGCAATCCGACAAGCCAGCTCATTGCTGAGATTAATAGTAACATTGCCATAAATATTCCCGGTTAGACCGATTAATACCACCACATTGTCGCTTGGGTATGGGGTGCATTTTCTATATACTTTACCCACCTGAATTTGCAGCCCGGTCGTTTGGTTAATCACCTCAATACTTGCTGTAATGAAGGGATTAATTAATTCCACATTCATCTATGTCCCACCATGTCCTTAATTATATTCGTCAATGCTCCTTTACGCCGCATCGCCAGCAGCCCTCTAGCCCCGTCAACACCTTCATTTCAAACCGCGCTCCGTCCTGGCATGCCTGTGCTTACGGCAATGGGGTTGTACTGCAGATATTATAAATTTTTGTTTGCCTTTATCGGTTATTATCGTAATTTATCGCAATATTATCTATGCAATAAAAAATTCTGCCTGGTTTAACCATCGAAAAGAGGCCCCGGGGAAGCTGGGGCCTCCTTGTACCTGCCAAACTTTAACTTCTTGCTTTAGCTAGCGCAGGAGCTGGAGCACTGATTGGGGCTGCTGGTTGGCCTGGGCCAGCATAGCCTGGGCTGCCTGCTGGAGGATGGTCATCTTGGTGAACTCCATCATTTCCTTGGCCATGTCCGCGTCTCTAATACGGGACTCGGCAGCAGTGAGGTTTTCACTGGAAGTTCCCAGGTTGTTGATGGTGTGCTCCAGGCGGTTCTGGTAGGCACCCAGTTTGGAGCGCTCGGCGGATACTTTTTCAATAGCGTCGTTGATAACACTAATCGCAGCAGTTGCCTTTTCGTGCGAGGAAACATCCAGTGCATATTCTACATTAACGTTATCTGTGCCATTGGTAACATTGGTAATAGCTACATAAGATGCTTCTACGCCATTGTTAGCCGTTACTTTTGCATTGGCTTCTTTACCGCTAACACCCAATGCCAGAGATCTCATATCGTTTACTTCAATAGTCATGCTTTGACCGCTGTTTGCTCCTACCTGGAAAGAAGCTTGGAAATTCTCATTTTTGTTTGTACTGGTCTGAGCTGTTACAGCAATCATGGTTTCTTTACCGGCTTTTTGGGTTAAGGTGATACGGTTACTGGAAGCTTCAACTTCATATCTTTCACTTAAGGCAGAATTAGCTGTAATAGCATTGGCCAAATTCGATGCTTGCTGGATGGTATCGGCCGCGTAGAGTACGGCGGTGCCATTTGCCAGCCCGGCATGGTTAATGGCATCGGTTACTTCGATATTGACACCACCGATTGAATACCTGCCACCCACTGCAACCGGTTCATCTATGGTGAAAGAATATTTGCCCTGTACAGCATCATTGGTTGGCCCAACAACTAAACCATTAGTAACTGGATCTCCTGTGGCTTGACCCGCTTTTTCTCGGAGGGTGATTTTAGCACCGTCTACAATGGCATCAAAGCGTGCATTTAAGGCGCTGTTGGCATTAATAGCTGCGGCTAGGCTGATAGCCTGTTGCTTGGCATCGGTACCTACATTAAACTCTCCATTAGCTGCCTTGGCGCCAGAGGCAACAGCGGTAAAGGTTTGACCAGCTATATTGATGGTAGCCCCCGCTTTTTCAAAAGCAGTGGAAATTTCAAAGCTGTATTCTCCACGAACTTCTGTTTTTCCGACTGTTGTAGGATCTAAATCTATTGTAGCCGGTGTAGTTCCAAATTGTACATCACCAGTGGAAGTTAATTTAAAATCGTTGTTTTTAGCGCCATCTTCTTTTGTACCGGTAATTTTCACCTTATCTCCATCAACAGTAAATGTAAAGTTCGCCAAGGAACCGGTTGACCCTTGTTTTGCCTTGACAGCGTTAAAGGCATCTACGATAAGTTGAGCTTGTTCTGTAGCCTCATCTCCTGCGCCCGAGGTAGTAGTATCAATAACTAATTTCGCTCCTACTTGATTAACATCGCTTATTCCTTGTTGGGCACCATCTTCAGCTGTAATACTAATTGTTACACCGGCAAAGGAGATAGTACCTGATTGACCGTCGGTTAAAGCGGTTAAACTTCCGGTAACCCATTCAGCGGCTACTGCGGCTACGCTTTTATTTACCTCAGTAATGGGAACCCATGAAGAACCTGCAGTGGCTGTTACTGGATCTATTCCTCCGGATATTGTAATACTTTTTCCATCTAAATCTGCATTATCAAAACCAACTGATGAAAGAGTAACATCGCCAGTTAAACTATCTTCTGCATCAGTTGCTATTTTAATGGCACTGTTTATCGCATTAATATCTGCAGGGTTATTGTCATTACCCCAGGATACAGTAATAGTTTTAGTCCCTGTATCGATTGTAGCAGCTAATGCATCTGCAGCTGTACCTGATTTTGCAAATGCGATTGTATAACCATTATATGATGCATTAGCAGGACCTGTAGCTGTAACTGTACCTGTTGTGCCTCCAAAGTCTGCTGTCCCGCCTCCTGCAACTCCAGCATATACTTGCGTTCCTGCAGCAATTTCAGCTCCACCTTTAAAAGCGCCCTTGGCAGCCCCTGCTTGCATAGTGTTTATGGCTATTTCTTTTACTTCCCCGCCACCGTTTAAAAGTTTCTGAGTGTTGAACTCGGTGGTGTTACCGATACGGTTGATTTCGGAGGTTAGCTGGTTAATTTCCTTCTGGATTTCATCACGGTCAACAGCCACGTTGGTATCGTTGGCCGCCTGGTTGGCCAGTTCACGCATACGTTGCAGAATAGCATGTACTTCATTCAAGGCACCCTCAGCAGTCTGGATCATAGAAATGCCGTCCTGGGCGTTACGTGAAGCTTGATCCAAACCACGGATCTGGGCACGCATCTTCTCAGAAATTGCCAAGCCGGCCGCATCGTCACCGGCACGGTTGATGCGAAGCCCTGACGACAATTTTTCCAGTGCTTTGTTGCCCATTGCCTGGTTGCTTGACAACTGGCGGTAAGTATTCAGCGCCGCAATGTTGTGGTTAATGCGCATATTTTTTATTTCCCCCTTCTTTAATATTGTTTCGTAAAACAGGTGGATCCAGGTCCCGTTTTACCTCCTCTATTAACTGTTATCGGATTCTCGGCCCCGGACTTGAGGGGGATTTCTACATTTTTCCCTAGCAGCGGTAAAAGTTCGCGGAAAAAGGGCGGTCAACTGTCCGGGGCCTGTATTTTAATAATAGCTCAGCACCCGCTCGCGGTAGTCGGCCGTCATTTCCTGCTGCAGGTAACGGATAAAGCGGTTTAACAGCACCGCCGCCTCGGCCCGGGTCAGGGTCTCGTTAGGCTTCAAGTAGCCGTAATCGTCGCCCCGTTCCAGGCCGATTTTATAGGCCACATAGACCGCCTGCCGGGCCCAGGCCGGGATGGCAAAATCGTCATAAAAAGGCGTTGCCGGCAGGCCGGCCGGCGCCAGTCCCTCCAGGCCCAAGGCACGCACCAGGATAGCTAGGGCCTCAGCCCTGGTGATAGTCCGGGCAGCACCAAAGGTGCCCGGGGCCACCCCGCCCATAACCCCCGCTTCTGCCACCGCCCGGTAGTAGGGGTAGGCCGGGTCGCTCAGCGGCACATCGGCAAAGAGGGACTGCGTTTCCTCTGCTTGCTGCTGCCTGGCCTGCCTGCGGCTAAGGTTATTATTGCCCCCGGCCTGCCGGGCCTCTGCTCCCGGCAGGGGCAGGTCCAGGACCGCTACCAGAGCCCGGGCAAACTGGCCGCGTAAAAGGTAGGCGGTGGGGTGAAAATAGTCCCCTGCGTCGCCAAAGGCTCCCAGGCCGTAGAGGATGCGGATGTCCGCCTCAGCCCAGTGGCCGCTGACATCAAAGAGGTTCGCCACCGGCAGGCGCTCTTTGACCGGTAGCGTCTTTAGCTCGTAGCTGCCCTGCCGCCGCAGCCAGCGGTCACTGTCCGGCACCCCGTCCTCCAGGTCCGGGAAACTGCCCTGGTAGCTCAGCACTTCGCTGTTGACCGTATTGGCCACGTAGCCGCCGGAAAAGCTGATGGACAGAGGCTCGTTGGCCTGGTACTCCAGATAGCGGGAGCGGCTGTAGCTGGTGGCCTGGCTGTAGCTGCAGCTCCACTCTGCGGGCAGCAGCGTGTCCCGGTCGAGAGCTACCTGACCGCTGAAGCTTACGGTGCCCTCTTCGCGGGCCGTCTCGGTGCTGCCCCAGGCATGGCTGTAGCCCACGTTATGGCCGCCGCTTTCCAGGATGACTTCCGCCAGGCCGTTGTTGACGCTGTATACCTTGCGGCAGCTCCAGTTGCCGCTGACATAGTCAACGCCAGGCTGGTGATCTATCAGGTCCGAACGGGAGAACTGGAAATCTTCCAGGTTGTAGCGGTCTGAGCCGATTCTGATCGTTTCCCGGAAGCGTTCCAGAGCGGTTGTGGCTACCTCCTGCTTGCCGTTTGTTTGGCTGGTGGTGGTGAAGCTGATTGTACGGGTCAGCTTGATGCCCTTTTCTTTGTTCTCCAGCGTATAGGTCAGGTTGGCGGTGCTGCTGCCGTCCCGGGAGCGGCCGCTGCTCTGCCGCAGCGTCCCCTTCAGCAGCACCGGCTCGCCGGTAAGATAGAGCATTTCGGCGTACTCCACATCGCCCCGGATGCCCCCCAGCCAGCGGTAAGGCTCAGCAGCCGCGGCCTGGGGAACAGCAGCAGCCAGGCTAAAGAGCAGAAATAAGACCCCTGCCGCCAGATAAAAACTTCCCCGCCGCAGCATAACTTTAAGCATGACTATCCCCCCTCCAGAGCAGCGCCTTAACTTCAGCCTGCTTTAACCCCCAAATTTTGTTCTATCACTTAGGCTCAACTTGAAGACGCCTCAATTGTTTGCCACCAGCAGCAGGGCCCGCTGCCGGTCGTGGACCAGGTAAATATTATCCCCCGGCTGGAGAGCTTCCAGGCCGGCAAGGTCCCTTTCTTTATACACCAGGGCCGTCCCGGCGTCCAGCAGCAGGGGCAGGTTGTTGTCCTGCCAGCGCCGGTAGCCGCTGCTCCAATCCCGCACTGCCGCAACTTCGATGCGCCCGCTGGCCTGGTTTATCCCTTTTACCCGGCCCAGGCTGATCTGGGTCGGATTGTAAGCACTGCTCGGCAGCAGTAGCAGCCCCCGGGCCACCTTGTCTCTAACAAGGGTATAAGCAGTATAGCCGTAATACCTGTCCGTAAAACGGGATTCGACAAACTGCTCCCGGCTGATAAAGCCGGAGCCGTCGCTGATTAGCGCCTCCCAGGCCAAATCAAAGTCCATGTCGCTGCTTTCGCGCCAGTCGTACTGCCAGAAGCGGGCCGAGTTCAGTTCTTCTACTTCGTCCAGCTCAAAACTTTCCCGCCTGACTTCCTCTATTTCGCCCCGGTAGCACTGCCAGGCCGGGGTAAATAAGTCTTCGGTCAGCACCAGGGCCACCTGGCCTGCATCGCCGGCGGCTGTAGCCAGGGTAAACAGGTAGTCACCCTCTACCAGGTCAGCCGCCTCCAGCAGCTGGCCGTTTTTGACCACAATGGCCTCCGGAGCAAGCTCTAAAAGCTGCCGCTCGTTTAGCAGCACCAGCTCGCCGCTGCCGAGGGAAAGGCGGTCCAGGTAGCCCTCAAAGACCCTGCTGTCTGCCTCAAGCCTGGCCACCCGCACGCCGGCCTGCCCCTGGGGTCCTGCCGTCACGGCAACCACAACTTCTGTCCCCGGAGCAATGCTCCCGTTTAGCTTTAAGAGCGCTTCCCGGGTCAGAGTTACCGCCTGCAAAGGAACGGCAGGCAGCCAGCGGCCATAGAAGAACTCCCGGGCATCGCGGAGGACAAGCCTGCTGTCCTGGCGGTTGAACTGCGCCACCCGCCCTTTAAACAGCCCGCTGACGCGGCTGCCGCTGTTACTCACTTTTATATCCAGGGCCTGCCCGGCCCCGTCATGCCGGATCAGGAGCTGGTCTCCCACCAGCAAATCTTGCCGGTCCAGGCGGCGCCCATTACGGGTAAAGGACGTAGTGCTGCTCAGCCTGACTGTGGCCTCCTGACCGGTAGCGGTGACAACCGTAAGGCTACCGCTGCCTGCCTGCCGCAGGTAGCCGTTCAGCAGCCCTTCAGCAGTCTGGCCATAGCAAGGAGTGGGCAAGGGATCGAGGGTTGCCAGGCCGGTGATAAGGCCGTCCCGCAGCGTCAGCCTAACGGGCTGGCCCGGCACCGGCAGCCGGCCAGGATAAGTTCCTGACAGGACCAGAGAGCTGGCCGGGTAACGGTACTGCCGCCCACTGTCGTCGGCAAAGACTATTTCCCCGTTGTTGACGGCCAGCACCATGCCGGTCAATTCCTGGCTGCTGCTGCTGGTCTCTGCCAGCAGCACCCTTTCCCCCTGCAACAGGAGCTGTACCGGATCGCCGGGGGCCAGTTCCCGGCCGGTGGTAAGTTTGCCGTCACGGAGCAGGATAAAGTCAACCAGCGGGCCGCCGGAGCTGGCGGTTATCTCCAGGTTGATGACCGGTCCGGCAAAAGTGGCTACCCGCAAGGTGATTTCCTGCTGGCCTCCGGGCAGCCAGCTTTCGGCCCGGTCCACCACCTGGCCTTCCACCCGCCGGGTGTTGCGCCGGGCAGCGAGTTGCCTGTCAAGACGGTCCATGAGGGCTGCCATTTCGCCACGCTTGAGCGTTTGAAGTGGGCCAAACTGGCCCGGCCTCACTCCGGACAGATAGCCCTGCTGTAAGACAGCTTCCACCCAGGGGGCCAGCTCAGGCTCCACCTGCTGGCCGTCACTAAAACCAGCCAGGGCCGGGTAGGGGCCGCCGCTAACGGGTCGCAGTCCCAGCAGCCGCCCGGCCCAGGCAGCGACTTCCTGGCGCTGCACCGGCTCCTGCCATTTTTCCGCTTCATAAGCTATTTCCCGGGCTCCCAGCAGGCCGTAGGCCTGGGCCAAAGCAGCGGTAGGGTTGGCCGGGCCAAAGGGGGAGCCCTGTTGCCAGCTCGGCTGCTGGGCGACAGCCGTCTCCAGACCGGCCAGCCGCATCAGCAGGGTCAGTGCCTCTTCCCGGCTGACACTTTGCTCCGGGACAAAATAGCCCTGGCTACGGCCGCCGATCAGTCCCTGGGCAGCCAGGCGCACAACAGGCACAAAGGCCCAGTGCCCCCGGGTATCGCGAAAATTGACATTGGCCAGCAGCTGGCTGATGTTGGCTACCCCGGTAAAAGTCTGGCCTGTATAGAGGGCCCCGGGCTCTTGCGCCGCCGCCGGCACAGGGGCCCCTGCCAGCAGGGTGAGGACCAAAATTATACTTAGCAAATGCCGCCAAACTGGCATCTTATTTCCCTCCACTGTCGATCATCATATATTTGCCGGCAAAGAGCAGGCGGGCGACCTGGGGTGCATATGTACCGCTAACCGGCTGCCAGGAGTTATTGTAAGGAATGCGGTAATACATTTCCGGCTTCTTCAATGTCGCCGAAGGGACGTTAAAGGTAAGGAGCACCCCGCTGGGGAAATAAGGCTGGGGCGCTATCTCGCGGCCGCGGCGACTCTGGACTTTAATCTCCCAGACCCGAGAGACTACCTTTGCGCCCCGGGGCAGTTCCTTTAAGGCCGCCTCAGCCTCGCCCTGGCCCCGGTCCGCCAGGATTATCTCCAGCCAGGCGTCTGTTTGGTTGCTGCCGGCCAGGTGGCTGCGGTAAAACTCCCTCAGGGCGGAGGCAGGGATGGCCAGGGTCAGGTCGCTTAAACGCAGGTTTAAGGTTCCCCCGGCCCGGGCGGCAGTAGCAGCCGCCACCCGCACCGTGAACTGCCGGCAGCTGCGGTACTGGCTGTCAGTCAGATCGAGCTGGTAGCCCCGGGCCAGCAGCTGCTCGCCCTGCAAGATGGCCTCTACTGTACCGCTGCTGCTTTTAAGCTGCACGCCGCTCTTGGGGCTTAAACTTTTTTCGTCGTCATCCTCATCCTCGTCAGCTCTGGCGTAATCCTCTTCGCTAAAGGGCGAAGCCCCGAATTCATTGACGGCCCTTACCCGGAAATAGTAGCCGCCTCCTCCCGGCAGGGCTTCGGTGTAAAATTCGGTCGCCTCTGTCCGGGCTAAAAATCGGTAGTCGCCGTAACGGGACTCGCTGGACCAGATCTCATAGTAGCTGGCAAATTCCACCTCGCCCCAGCTCATCCTGATTATCTCGTCCCGGGTAACCTGGGCCCGGAACCATGGCGGAGCTTCCGGCACGCCCCGTTCTTTCAGGTAGCGGAAGCCCTGGGCTAACGCGCTCCAGCCACCGTCGCCGTTAACCACCTTGACCTCCTGCCAGCCGATAGATCCGGGCGGAGTCACGGCTGTAATGAGGCTATCGCTTTCCCGGACGATGTTTTTCGCTTCTGCCCCGCCGATAAAGACCTTCACGTTGCGGGCAAAATTTGAACCGCTGATGCGAATTTCAGTGCCGCCGCTGGCTGGCCCTTCGTTGGGCTGCAC
>JAAYGJ010000040.1 GCA_012727745.1 Clostridia bacterium
GGATAGCTAATACCCTTCATTGACGGTGTGAGTTCCGCCATTTCCGCCCAAATTTCTTGAGGATGCTGATAGTCCATGGAATAACCCATAGCCTTGCTAATACGGGCAATAGTCTGCCAGTCAGCCTGGCCGGGGAGAGGGTCAATCGCCTTTCTCACCCGCTGGACTCGTCGTTCCGTCGAGGTAAAGGTGCCGTCTTTTTCCGCAAAACTGGCTCCGGGTAAGACCACATCTGCATACTGGGCTGTTTCAGTCATGAATAACTCCTGTACTACCAGAAATTCCAGCTTCTTTAGTCCTGAATGAATCTCATTGGCGTTGGGTTCACTGAGTACCGGGTTTTCACCCAATATATACATGGCCTTTATTTTGCCTTCATTGGCTTGCTCAAACATTTCCGGGATTGTCAAGCCATTTTCTCCTGGCAAATTAACGCCCCAGGCCTGCTCAAACTTGGCCCGGACAGCACTGTCCGTCACTTTTTGATAGCCTGGATAGACATTGGGCAGTGCGCCCATGTCGCAGGCACCCTGCACATTATTCTGCCCCCGGATGGGATTAACTCCCGTGTGCGGACGCCCCACATGCCCGGTAAGCATTGCCAGATTGGCGATACTCATAACGTTGGCGGTTCCGGTAACGTGTTCGGTAATGCCCAGGGTATAAAAGAG
Organism: Clostridia bacterium; assembly: GCA_012727745.1. GTDB lineage: Bacteria > Bacillota > DSM-521 > Neomoorellales > Neomoorellaceae > JAAYGJ01. The sequence continues at coordinate 672 of JAAYGJ010000040.1, forward strand.
CATGGCCTTATCAGTAGTCGCATAAAGGCGAGCTACCCCATACAGGTCTTCTACCGCAACGCCGGTGAGGCGGGATACATATTCCGGTGTGTATTTAGCCACGGTTTCTTTGAGAGCAGCAAAATTTTCCGTTCTTTCCTCAATAAACTTTTGATCGTGGAGATTTTCGTTGATAATGATGTGCATTAATCCATTTAATAAAGGTATATCGGTGCCGGGCTTGATCTGGAGCCAATAATCAGCTTCTTCGGCCAATTCAATGCGTCTCGGGTCAACTACAATTAATTTTGCTCCCCGGCGTTTTCTTTGCCTTATCTTATAGCCGATTACAGGATGGGCTTCAGTAGTATTGGTCCCGATTAACATCATTAACTCTGCGCCGTCAATTTCAGCTATGGAATTGGTCATCGCTCCGCTGCCAAAGGTAGTGGCCAGACCGGCCACGGTGGGAGCGTGTCAAGTACGGGCGCAATGATCAACATTATTTGTACCCATTACCGCCCGCGCAAATTTCTGCATCAGGTAATTCTCTTCGTTGGTACAGCGGGCGGAACTCAATGCTCCGAAAGCATTCGGCCCATATTTTTCTTTGATTTCCCCCAACCGGGTAGCGATCAAACTTATCGCCTCGTCCCAGGAGGCCTCTGCAAATTTTCCGTTTTTCTTGATTAAAGGAGTGGTCAGACGTTCTTCATTGTTGACATAATCCCAACCGAACCGTCCCTTAATACACAAGGCTCGGCCATTCACGACGCTGTTAGGATTTGAAAGCACCCCAACCAGTTTGCCGTCCTTGACGCAAAGATCAAAATTACACCCGGTACCGCAGAAAGGACAGGTAGTTTTGACTCGTTTTAACTCCCAACGTCGGCCCTTGCCCATCATGGGCTTTTCGATCAGAGCGCCGGTTGGGCATACTGCAACGCAGTTTCCGCAGAAGGTACAAATCGAATCCGCAAAAGGTTTATCCGCATAGGTGGCAACCTTTCTGGAAAATCCCCGGTTAATAAAACTTATGTTGTCCTGGCCGGTAATTTCAGCACAGGCCCGCACACATCGTTCACATTGGATACACTTGTTCATATCCCTGTAGATGAAGGGATTGCTATCATCCACTAGATAATGATGTCTTTCTCCCACGAAGGAGCTTTCTTTCAGTCCATAGCGATAACAGTATTCCTGTAACTTGCAGTCCCCGTTTTTCTCGCAGGTCAGGCAATCCAAAGGATGATCCGATAAAAGCAAATCCAAAATGGCCCGCCTCGCTGCTACTACGGCGGGGGATTCGGTATGAATTACCATGCCCTCTGTTACCTGGGTAACACAGGCAGCTTGCAAATTAGGCCGCCCTTCTACTTCCACGACACACAGGCGGCACGCCCCACTCAAGCTTAATTCCTCATCGTAACATAACCTGGGAATATCGATACCTATTTGTTCCGCCGCCTTAAGAATTGTCAAATCGACCTGGACCTGAACCTCCTTTCCATTGATAGTGATTGTTACTTCTTTCACATATACCACTCCCCTGGCTTTTTATTTCCAACCTTTGACTATCACAAAGAAATAAAAAACAGTCTCCGTTTGGAAACTGCAGATACCGAGCAGACCTAAGACCTAAAATTTTCGGGCTACTTCTAATATCCCATTTCCCAAAAGGAGGTATAAAATTTTACACTGCCTAATAGCGGTCTGCTTTTTTTTTAAGAACATCTGAATTTTTGCTACTAAGAAAAGTTGAGTTATAAAGTAATTGTAGCATTGAGTGATAACTCCCATTTTCCATGTTGTTGCAGACAGGTTAAAAAAATGCCTCCCCTTAATAACTGATTAAATAACCCTTTACTTTTTGTCCCGCCTCAATCGCCCCTGTTCCAGCAGGTACATCTACTAAGAAGTTGCATCCTACCAGAGAACTTAAAACGCCGTTAGCCTGCTTGCCGGTAAGGGTTACTTTAGCAGTTCCATCATCAATAAACAATTGTCCCCGCAAGAACCGCCTGCTTGGGCTCGGTTTGTGGAATTCATTAGTTATTTCAGCCTCAATTTGGGGCCACATATAATTCTCATAACCGGATAATCGCTTTATTACCGGCACCACCATCAGATAAAAGGCGATAACAGCAGAAGCCGGGTTGCCTGACAGGCCGATTACTATTTTATTGTCCTTAATAGCCGCCAGTGTAGGCGAACCGGGTTTCATCGTTACTTTCCTAAATAACATTTTTGCTCCTGCAGCTTTTATTGCCTCTTTTACCGGATCATTTTCACCGACCGATACTCCCCCGGTAATCACTATTAAGTCAGCCAGAGAAAGGGCCCTGGCAATTGCCTTAGTTACACTTTCCGCCCGGTCAGCAGCATTACCGATTATTATTGGCTCCGCACCTAACTCCTGGCAGTAGGCAGCGAGACAATACAAATTGCTATTTCTTAACTTTCCCTTGCTCAAATCTTCATTAATGTCAACTATTTCATCGCCGGTTGTAATAATAGCTACCTTTGGTTTTGTATATACCGGTATTGTCGAGTATCCCAATGAGGCCAGGACGCCAATCAGAGGAGAGCTAATGGGATAGCCTTTTTTCGCCACCAACTGCCCCTTTAAGATATCTTCCCCGGCGCGTACAATGTTAGCACCAGGTTTTAAGGGCGAGCAAATACTGATAAATTGGTCTTCTTCTATCACATCTTCATATTTTACTACGGCATTTGCTCCCTCTGGTATAACTGAACCGGTCATCACTTTAATAGTCGTACCCGGCAATACATTTTTTTTAGCAATATTCCCCGGGGGTAATTCTTCAATGATTTTTAGTTTGGCCGGCCTGTTTGGGTCGGCTTTTGCTGTATCTTCCGCTAAAAGAGCATAACCATCCAATGGCGAACGGTTGAACGAAGGAACATTCTCTCCGGCCACAATATCTTTGCTTATTACCCGGCCTACTGCTTCAATTAGAGAAACATTTTGTTCCAAAGTCGGCAATGCATTAGATGTTAATATGCTTTGTGCCTCTTCTAGCGAAATATTTGTCTTCATTAATACGCTCCTTTTTCATGGCATGTACTTTGTCGACACCCGTAAGGGGCATCCGTGCCGTTTTTAGGTCCGGATGCTTTTCCCCTTTGCCATTTTTCAGCCCTTCACGATTGGTTCGTAACTCATTTGATTCATTTTTGTTACTATTTTGTTACTATAAACCATATTATTATTCGAATGTTATGGGTAGACATTTCGCCATCTTTTCGCTAAATCCTCCCTAAGGTAATATTAAAAAATAAATTGCACTTTCTCCATGGCTTCTTGTCAGATAGATGGACGGTGCCTAACAATAGCCCTGCTTTTTTTGCGCATAAAAATAGTAAACCTCCTATTACTATTAGTATGACTGAAAAATAGCAATAGGAGGTTCGAAGCTTATGGAGCTTATTATCTGAATCCTATGAGGCTGAGTGGCGCTATATTACCCTTTCTACCCCATACGTCCCGTAGTTTAATCTTACTGCATGGTAAATTTTGCTAGCCCACAACCCCTTGATATTAAAAGGTTTGGTGCGGCGGGCGGGACTTGAACCCGCACGGGATAACCCATACGCCCCTCAAAC
>JAAYGJ010000041.1 GCA_012727745.1 Clostridia bacterium
CTGGGGATTAACCCGCCCCGAACAGGGTACCCGAATTATCCGCACGTTAGCCGGGTACTGCAGGCGGTTTAAACCTGCCAGGTCAGCACCGGCATAAGCGCACCAGTGGCAGCAAAAAGCAACAATCTTAGGTTCCCAGTTCTGCGCTTCGGCTGCTACAGACATACTGCATCCACCTCCGCCAGTATTTGTTCGTTAGTAAAGCCCCGTAGATTCAAAGCACTGGAGGGACAAGCCACCGTACAGGCGCCACAACCCTGGCAGAGACCGCTGTTTACTGCTGATACCTGGCGACTAATCTCCTTGCCCTGCACCCGTTCGGTTATGGTCTTAAAATCAATAGCCTTGTAAGGACAAATGGGATGGCACATAGCACAACCGGAACATAGGCTTTCATCTACGGTAGCAATCACAGGATCTGTATCCATCTCATCTTTACTCAGAAGCTGGCACACCTTGACGGCGGCACCGCTGGCCTGGGCAACCGTATCAGGGATATCTTTGGGTCCCTGGCAGGCTCCGGCCAGGAAAACACCGGCAGTAAAAGTTTCCACCGGCCGCAGTTTGGGGTGAGCTTCCTGGAAGAAACCGTCTTTATCCGTTGACAGATTAACCAGCTTCGCCACGTCTTCCCAACCCTCACTGGGCACCATAGCCGTAGCCAGAACTACCAGATCGGCAGCCACTTCTACCTGGCGGCCCAGAAGAGTATCTTCACCGCGAACAATTAGCTTGTCTCCATCCTGGAAAACACGGCTGACACGACCGCGGACATAAACAGCCCCTTCGTCAATGATGCGCTGGCAAAACTCTTCATAGGCTTTACCCGGGGTGCGGATATCCATATAAAAGACGATCGCCTGGGCATCTGGAATTTTATCTATTACCTGGTGAGCATGTTTGGCTGTATACATACAGCAAGCCCGTGAGCAATAACTCTTGCCTTTAGCCTCATCCCGGGAACCTACACATTTGATAAAAACTACCGTTTTGGGTTCTTTGCCATCGGAAGGCCGCACAATTCTGCCGCCGGTAGGACCGGAAGCATTGTTCATGCGTTCGAAATGCATCCCGGTGATAACGTCGGGGAATTTACCGTATCCATATTCGCCGTAAGCTTCCTCCCACTTGAAGAGGTCATAACCAGTAGCTACCACAACAGCGCCAAATTTATCGGTATACACTTCATCCTGCTGTTCATAGTCAACAGCTTTAGCCGGGCATAATTTCTGGCAGATACCGCACTTGCCCTTGGTAAACTGGCGGCAGTGTTCCCGGTCGATTACCGGTACCGCCGGTACCGCCTGGGGAAAAGGCATGTAAATAGCCTTGCGTTTGCTCAGGCCCAGGTCAAATTCACTATCTACTTTGCTGGGACATTTCTCCCAGCAGGTACCGCAGCCAGTACACTTGGCAGGGTCTACCGAACGGGCTTTCTTGCGGATTGTTACCTCAAAATTTCCCACATAACCGCTTACGTTTTCTACTTCAGCATAAGTTACCAGTTCAATGTTAGGGTGCTGCGCCGCAGCAACCATTTTAGGCGTGCTTATTCAAGCCGAACAGTCGAGCGTCGGGAAAGTCTTGTCCAGTTTAACCATATTGCCGCCAATAGTCGGTTCGCGGTCCAACAGCGTAACTTTGTAGCCGGCGTCGGCAATATCCAGGGCGGCCTGCATGCCGGCAATACCGGCTCCGATAACCAGGGCTTTTTTAGTAATAGGAATGGTGCTGCCAAATAAGGGTGCATTGCGACGCACCTTGCTAACCGCCATCCTGACCAGATCGATAGCCTTGGCAGTAGCACCTTCTTTATCTTTGGCATGGACCCAGGCACACTGTTCACGGATATTGGCCATTTCAAAGAGATAAGGGTTCATCCCGACACTTTCTACTGTTTTGCGGAATGTAGGTTCATGCAGCCGTGGCGAACAGGAGGCTACCACCACCCGATCCAAACGGTGTTCTTTGATTGCTTTACGAATAAGCTCCTGCCCCGGGTCGGAACACATATACTGGTAGTCGGTGGCATATACCACATCGGGGAAACTTTTTGCGACTTCGGCTACTTTTTTGACGTCTACCACCGAGGCAATATTGGTACCGCAATGACAAATAAATACTCCTACGCGTTTCATGCAGTTTCCCTCCTTGTCGCAGGGTGCCGCAGTATTTCCTTGGCCTCCAGCAGAGGAACTGGATTGACAAAATGAGTAGTTAATCCCAGATCTTTGGGCGCATAACCCATTGCCACGCCCATCAATTCGGTAAAGTAAAAGATTGGCAGGTTCAGTTTATCGTTGTTAGCTGCAGCAACCTGGGCCTGGCGCATATCCAGGTTCAAAAGGCACAGCGGACAGGCCGTAACTATAGCTTCAGCCCCGGCATCTCTGGCCCGGCGCAAAATCTCGTAAATCAAGCGAAAGCCAATATCTTTTCTTACCGTAGACAGGCTGCCACCACAACACTCCGTCTTATAAGGCCATTTAACAGCTTCGCCCCCCAGGACCTCGATCAAGTTATCCATAAGCACCGGGTCTTCCGGATCATCAAAAGCTGTTAGGTCTGGTGGCCGGACCAATAAACATCCGTAGTAAGAGGCCAACTTCAAGCCTGACAGAGGTTTTACGACCTGTTCCCGGATTTTCTCCAGTCCTACCCCTTGAACCATTACATCCAGCATACACCGGGTTGTGTTGCTGGCCTTATACTCCGTACCGATAATTTCACTAATAGTAGCCCGCATAGTCTCAGACTCCCGTACCTCCTTTTCAACGGCACGCAGGCGGTTAAAACAGGCGGCACAGGGGACGGCCACATCAAGGCCCTCTTTTTCAGCAATAGCCAGATTGCGGGCCGGCAGGGCTAGAGATAAAAGGTGGTCAGCATTGTGAGCCGCAGTAGCACCACAGCAACTCCAGTCAGGTATTTCCCACAACTCTATCCCCAGTTGCCGGGCTACAATTTTGGCCGATTGGTTATACTCTTTGCCAGTAGCTTCCAGAGAACAACCAGGATAATAAGCGTATTTCAATGCTTGTTCCCCCTCTTGGCCCGGGCCCGGGCAAAGATTTCTTTCACATTGGCAACGTCTTTGATCTTCGACGGCAACGGGCTAATCTTGCCTTTAAAAAACATTGGCGGTCCCAGCATAACATCTTTAAACGGTTGCATTGATTGTAAATTAGACTGAATAATTATTCCCATCTCATGGGAACGCCCGTAACGCTTTACGCTGTCCAGGAAGGCGCGGTCAAAGATTTCCACGTTCTTCTCTTTGATAACTCCCCGCCTCCGGGCTTCTTGACGCACGGCCTCCATAAGTCGTGGCAGATTGACTTCACGGGGGCAGCGGGTGTAACAAGCCTGGCAGGATGCACACAACCAGGGAGTATGGCTTTTAATGGCCTCTTCCCCCAGGCCCAGTTGCAACAGGCGGATGATCTGCCGCGGCGTATAATCCATAGCAAATGCTACCGGACAGCCAGCCGCGCACTTGCCGCACTGGTAGCATTCAGTCAAAGTAACGCCGCTTTCAGCTTCGAGCTGTTGTATAAGAGCCTGGCCCTGCCGCAAAGAATCAGCCAACTCCACCCGTTCCATTACTCCTCACCCTCTTTCTCATTCCTTTAAACAATTACTCTAAACGTAGGCAGCAAAAAAGGTACACCTCTAAAGGTCCACCTTAATAATTCTTGCTGCCCCCATAAAATCCTCTTTTTTAGTATAAAAAACTGGCAGCAATTATCTGCAATTAGCCCATTTTTTAAAAATCAGAGCCCTGTTTAACTCCTACTGTGTCTCGACTGCTATTTTTATGCCCTGCGAAAAATTGCATGCCTTTCAGCAAGATGTTGCCACAGCTTTTCATAGCTATCCTGACCAGAAAGCACTTGCACCAACCGCCGCGCTATGCCTGGCTCAGCCATTACCAGCCGGTGCACCAGCGGTGTCATACGGTAAACGATCCGGGCAATCCAGCTCGCATGGCGTAATGGAGCCAGTAGCTCTTCGTTAATCCTGTGGGTGTAGGCTGCCAGCAAGCCCGGCTCACCTGCCGAATTAAGAATCGCTGCCGCTGCCAGGCGGCCGCTCCTTAAAGCATAAGAAATACCCTCTCCGGTAAAAGGATCAACCAAACCGGCAGCATCACCGGCCAATAAAGCCCGGCGGCTATGTAAAACACCGGCTCTGCCGTTAGCAGCCGGGATCACTGCTCCCCGGCAACGAGTTTCCTCTGGCAGTTTAAGCCCCATCTCCCGACAAAAGCGCTGGAAATAGCTTTTTAAACCTTTTATCCTGCGGCTAAAAGAGCCAATCCCTATTGACAGGTAAGCACCCTTGGGAAATATCCAGGCATATCCGCCGGGAATATCGCCATAACTCAAGTAAATTCGTCCCCGGTAAGAGGCCAGGAAGCTGCCATCAACCCCTACTTCAGCTGCTAGGGCAATTCCAGGCAGGCATTCAACAGCAAAACCCAAACTTTTTCTAACCAGACTTCGGGCGCCGTCAGCTCCAACCAAAAAGTTTGCCCGGTAACTACTGCCATCCATACAACGAACCCTTACGCCCTTTCCATCTTCCACAACTTCCTGTACCTGGCAACCGTCATAAAATCTGGCCCCGGCTGCTACTGCCTGCTGCAGCAACCAGTTATCCAGCTTTTCCCGACTGACCATCTGCACTACCGGCCGGGAAAAATTAAGGACAAGGGGGTTTTTCTGTTGATGGTAAAATATAACTTCCTCGATCTTATCTTCAACATAACTTTCCCAGCCCGGCCCTAGCTCCTGCAGAGACC
>JAAYGJ010000042.1 GCA_012727745.1 Clostridia bacterium
ATCAATAACCGTCTTATTGTTAAACAAATTAAATTGCTGAAAAACCATTCCCATATGGCGGCGGTGAATATTGATATCAACCTTTTTATTAGTAATATCGACACCTTCAAAAATAATAGCACCGCTGGTAACCTCTTCCATGCAATTAAGGCAACGCAAAAATGTGCTTTTGCCACTTCCGGAGGGGCCGATAATAGCGACTTTTTCGCCTTTCTTTATGGTAGTTGTAATGCCTTTTAACACTTCGAGTTTACCGAAGCTCTTTTTTAAATCAATAACCTCTATCACTTTTTCTTAGGTTCCTTTCCATAATTTTTACGAAAAATGCCGCTATCATAACCAAGACAATATAAATTAATGCCATCACAAGGTAGGGAACCATAAACTCATAACTGTTTGAGCCTATATAGTTAAAGGCAACGTATAAGTCAGCGGCACCCACAAAGCTTACCACGGAAGTTTCCTTGATTAAGGCAATAAACTCATTGCCAAGGGTTGGAAGGATATTCTTAACGGCTTGTGGGACCACAATTTTCATCATTGTAACTCTGTAGCTTAAACCCAGAGCACGGCCTGCTTCCATCTGACCGGGGTCTACAGACATTATGCCGCCTCTCATAATTTCCGAAACGTAAGCGCCACTGTTAAGGCCAAATACCAGCACACAGACTTCGAGGGCAGACATATTGACGCCAATTAAAGGTAGTACCACATAATACGCTACCAATAGCTGAACAACAATTGGTGTGCCTCTGAACAGGCCAACGTAGAAGGTACAAAAACTGTTCAGGATCTTAGTTACCCTGTTGTACCTGGGCAGCACTTTCACAATAGCTATCAGCGTTCCGATTACAATTCCTATCGCAAGTCCCACAATAGCGATATATAATGTGTTTTTTAGTCCGGTCAGGACTCTTGTGTAGCCATTATGCTCATAGAAAATTTCCCAGAATACTTTTAACTTGCTTTCAAAATTTCCCATTTTACTTCCTCAGTAGCTACAATACTCCGCATTGGTAGCGGAGTATTGTGCAAAAATATGTTTTATAATAATTAATCTTGATTAGTTAAGTTTGTTAATCGCTCTGGCAATACACTGTGCCGGCGCTTCATCAATAATAACAAAGTCAATATTCCCGTTAAGCATGTCCTGGACAGCGAGAGAACCAGATTTATAACCTACACAGGTTACATTATAGCCTCTAAAGCCCCATTCTTCGTCTCCTTCCACATAAAATTGCCCGGTAGTGCCGGTCTGGACTCCAATTTTAGTGTTCTTATCCAGTTTGGATAGGATTGCTTCCACATCAGCTGCTGTTTTGCAATCGTCGAAAGTTGTATCTGTTGCCTTTACGATTATTCTTTGAGCTGCATCATAATATTTATCTGTGAAAGTAACGTATTGTTTTCTATCTTCTTTGATCGTAAGGCCAGCCATTGCAATATCGGCTTTACCCTGGCCAACAGAGAGACACACAGCATCAAAATCCATGTTACTAATTACAAGTTCTTTGCCAAGATGCTCGGCAAAAAGCGCGGCGATTTCCATATCAATACCGTAATACTTATCCCCAAGCATATACTCAAAGGGTTCAAAAGCTGCATTAGTAGCAACAACAAGTTGATCTTTAGAACTATCTAATTCCGCAGAGCTAACAGCTTTAGGTTCGCCGTCGCCAAAGTAGTTGTTAAGAATTTGTTCGAATGTTCCGTCGGAATTAATCTGAGCAATAAATTTGTTGGCCTCCTCAAGAAGTTCCGGCTGGTTTTTGTCGACACCAAAAGCATATTCTTCCTGGGTCA
>JAAYGJ010000043.1 GCA_012727745.1 Clostridia bacterium
GCTGGACAGCCTGCGTCGGCAACAGCAAGAACTAACTGTAACTGATCTGGTACTGAGCGTATTGCAGGAAACAGGTTATCAACTGGAGCTAGAACAGGAGAAAACGTCGGAAGCCCAGGCGAGGCTGGAGAACTTAAAGGAGTTTCTTACGGTTACCAGGAGCTACGATCGGGAGAAACCCGGTGCCGGTTTGGACGATTTTTTGGCTCAAGTAGCCCTGGTGGCAGAGACTGACTACCTTGATGATAGTGATAAAGTGGTTTTCATGACCCTGCATTCAGCCAAAGGCCTGGAATTTCCGGTAGTATTTCTGGCCGGTTTGGAGGAAGGAGTTTTTCACCACCACCTCTCCCTTAACGACCAGCTTGAAATGGAAGAAGAGCGGCGGCTGTTTTATGTGGGTATGACCAGGGCTCAGGAAGTTCTTTATTTAACTCATGCCTGGAACCGCAACCTTTACGGCAATACTATGAATAACCGTCCTTCGTCCTTTCTAGAAGAAATACCGCCGGAACTGTTTGACACCAACAGCGGAAGCGAGAATCAGAGCCAGCCAACAGCCCCCCGGCCGGAATTAAAAGTGGAGCGACCTGCCAGGACAAATACCAGGCCGTCACCGTGGGAACTGGGCGGCAAGATCGAGCATAAGTTCTGGGGCATTGGGGTGATAGTCAAGGTTAGTGGTGAAGACGACGATACCATTCTCAGTGTTGCCTTTCCGGAACAGGGTATTAAGCAGTTGGCGGTACGTTATGCCCCTATCAGGCGGGTATGATTCAGGTGGCAAGAAGCAGGAGGTAGATGGAGAAAAGCTATGATGGCATCGGTACCAGACCTGGTGAAGGCCCGGGAACGAATAAAAGAGCTGCGGCAACGCATCGAAGAACACAACTATCATTATTATGTACTCGACCAACCGTTGATCAGCGACCGGGAATATGACGCCCTAATGCAGGAATTGATTTCCCTGGAAAAGGCTTATCCCCAGCTGTTGACAGCGGATTCTCCCAGCCAGCGGGTGGGCGGGGGGCTGCGGGAGCAGTTTAAAACAGTACAGCATCCCCAGCCTCTGCTAAGTTTGAATGATGTATTTAATGAAGGCGACTTGCGTGATTTTGACCGCCGCGTTAGAGCTATCACCGGTAGAACAGTAGCTTATGTGGTTGAACCTAAAATAGACGGGCTGTCAGTGGCCCTGACCTACAGCGACGGCGTATTTACCCTGGGCGCTACCCGGGGGGACGGCCGGGTAGGAGAGGATGTCACCGCCAACCTGCGGACGATCCCGATCCTGCCTTTGCGTTTAAAGGAAGCAGTGCCCTACCTGGTGGTGCGGGGAGAGGTCTATATGGCCAAGAACGCTTTTGCCCGCCTGAATGCAGAGCGGGAGCAAGCCGGCGAACCCCTTTTTGCCAATCCCCGCAATGCTGCCGCCGGCTCGTTGCGTCAGCTGGACCCCGCGATAACCGCCAGCCGCAAGCTCAGTCTGTTTGTCTACCAGATTATTGCTGCAACCGGCCTTAAGGTTGACAGCCAGTACGGCGCGCTGGAGTTGATGGCCAAATTAGGCCTGCCAGTTAACCCCTACCGGGTACTGGCCCCTGACCTGGACGCGGTTCTGACAGAAATCAGGGCTTGGTCACCGCAGCGGCGGGCCGCGCTGCCTTATGAAATTGATGGCCTGGTAATTAAGGTTAATGACCTGGCCCTGCATTCCGTTTTGGGGGCGACCAGTAAAGCACCGCGCTGGGCAGCGGCATACAAATTTCCGGCCGAGCAGGCTACCAGCAGGGTAGAGGGTTTTATCCTGCGGGTGGGGCGGACAGGAACTCTTACACCTACGGCTGTATTGACACCGGTGCGTTTGGCTGGCACGACTGTCAGCCGGGCCAGCTTACATAACGAAGATTATATTCGCGCAAAGGATATTCGCCTGGGCGATACGGTGGTTATTCAAAAAGCGGGCGACATTATCCCGGAAGTAGTAGAAGTTTTACCGGAAAAACGCAGCGGCGAGGAAGAGCCTTTTGTGATGCCGAAGCAGTGTCCTGTCTGCGGGGCGGCGGTTGTACGTACGCCGGGAGAAGCGGCGTACCGTTGCAGCGGCGGCCTGGCCTGCCCGGGACAGGTCATGGAAAGCATAACTCACTTTGCTTCCCGGGGAGCTATGGACATCATGGGCCTGGGTCCGGCAATAGTCAGCCAGCTCCTGGAGGCCGGTTTGATTAAAGACGTGGCAGATCTCTATTATTTAAAGGAAAAAGATCTTTTAAAACTGGAGCGTTTCGGCCCCCAGTCGGCCAAAAACCTGCTGGAAGCCCTGGCCGCCAGCAAGGACAGGCCCCTGGAAAGCTTGCTCTACGCTCTGGGCATCCGTCATGTGGGGGCGCGGGTCGCTCAGATTCTGGCTCGGCACTTCGGCTCGCTGGAGCGGCTGGCTGCTGCCGGAGAGGAAGAATTAACTGCGCTGCCAGATATTGGCCCCCGTATTGCCGCCAGTGTGCAGGAATTTTTTGCCGAACCACGCAACCGCGCGGTAATCGATAAACTGAAAGAAGCCGGGGTACGCATGACAGCAGAGGCGGCGCCAGGGGAGACCGGCCCCCTGAAAGGCAAAACTTTTGTCATCACCGGCACCTTGCCCGGTTTAAGCCGCCAGGAGGCGGAAACTTTAATTCAGCAGGCCGGCGGCAGGGTCAGTAGCAGTGTAAGCCGTAAAACCGATTACGTGGTAGCCGGCGAAAAACCGGGTTCCAAATACGTAAGGGCCCGCGAGCTGGGGGTTACGATTATTGATGCCGCAGAATTAAGGCGGCTATTGCAACAATAGATGAGA
>JAAYGJ010000044.1 GCA_012727745.1 Clostridia bacterium
AAGTTGCTCTTCAACGGCCAGGAACTGGCCAGCGATGTGCCGCCGCAAATAATTGATGGTAGAGTGCTGGTGCCTGTAAGGGTTGTCTCTGAAGCTTTTAAGGCCGAGGTAAACTGGGATGAAGAAAATAACACCGTAGCAATCTACGCCTCGGAAATAGAAGCTCTTAAAATGCAAGTCCAGCGATTGGAGGCTGCCCTGGCGCCCGCCGACCCGACAGCTGCCGCCACCACCTGGGCTGAAGGAGTAAAAACGCGTAACGGCGCCCTCCAGTATGCTGTCATGTCCCCGGAGCTGAAAGCTGAGAATTATGAGCGCCTGGCTGCAAATATGTGGAGCACCGGCACCTCGAGCCCCTGGGTTGATAGCTACACCGTAAGCGAAGGGGAAAAAATTGACCCTGAAACCTACCTTTACGAGGTTAGCTTTACTTATACCGACTCAACCGGGGCCAGCTCTATTGAAACAGAAACCATTACGGTTAAAAAATACGAAGCCAACTGGTTCGTCTCTGCCATTAAAGAAAAACCTGATATCGTAGGCCAAATTACCAAGATAACTGACAGCGATACAGGTATCGTTATTATGGTCGAAGATAATACTGCCGCAGAGCCCTATGATAAAGCTGCGGTTACAATTACCGCCGACACCAAAATCTACCGTGGACAGGACAAGGAATTATTAGCGGGCAGCGACTTAAAAGAGGGGGACATGGTAGAAGTAGTTTTCCGAGGCCCGGCCTTAATGAGCTACCCGGTCCAGGTAGGTGCCGACAGCATCAGGCTGTTAAATGAATAATAAGCCAAAGTCCGGGAGCGCCCTCTGCGGCCGTTCCCACAAAAAACCACCAGAAACACCTGTAGGTGTCCCTGGTGGTTTTGCCTTGCATCAAGGTCAATTGTACGCAGGTAGCAAACCAAGTTCTGTTACGGGCAACCCCTTATTGTCGGCTAGCCCTGCTGCAGCAGTTTTTGCTCCTCTACAGCAGGTTGATAAGTGCGCCAGCCGCCGCTTAAATTTTTAACCCGCTTAAAACCGTTCTGCGCCAGGATACGATAAGCTAGATAGGCCCGCAACCCTATCTGGCAGTAGAGAATAATCTCTTTATCCCGGGGAAACTCAGCTAAACGCCGGCGAATTTCGTCAACAGGGATATTAAGGGCATTGTCGATGTGCCCCCTTTGATATTCCCCTCGGGTGCGGACGTCGACAATAACGCTCTTTTGCGGATCCAGTCCGGCAATTTGCTGCCAGTGAATGACTGCAACATCCCCTGCGATGATATTACCGGCTACATAACCAGCCATGTTAACCGGGTCCTTGGCAGAGGAAAAAGGCGGCGCATAAGCTAGTTCCAGCTCCTGCAGGTCAAAGACCGTATCACCCCGCCGGAGGGCCGCCGCCAGGACATCGATGCGCTTATCTACTCCCTCACTGCCAACTACTTGAGCACCTAATATGCGGCCATCTTTGGGGTCAAAAATCACTTTTATCGCCATAGTGGTAGCGCCGGGATAATAGGCAGCATGGGAACCGGAGTGGGTATAAGATGCCTTGTAGGCAATACCTGCTTTGCGTAAAGACTTTTCGCTGGCGCCCGTACTGGCAGCCACCAGATCAAAAACTTTTACAATTGCCGTACCCTGGCTGCCTTCGTATTTGCCCGGGCGGCCGGCGATAATGTCGGCAACCAGCCTTCCCTGTTTATTGGCCGGACCGGCAAGGGGAATAACCGTCCCCGCACCTGTAACCAGATCCTGTACCTCAATAGCATCGCCAATGGCGTAGATATCGGGCTCGGAAGTCTGGAGCTGTTGATTAACCTTGATACCGCCGCTACTGCCGATAGCCAGGCCTGCCTCCCGGGCCAAATGCACCTCGGGCCTGACACCGATAGCCATCACCACCAAGTCAGTTGGGACCACCCTGCCGCTCTGCAAGACTACCCCCTTGACTCTGTTATTGCTATCCTGCTCGAATGCTTTGACCCCGTCCTTTAAGACCAAATCCACCCCTTTAGCTCGCAGATGGCGCTGCAATAGGGCTGCCATTTCGTAATCAAGGGGGGGCAGTAGCTGCTCCTGCATTTCGACGATAGTAGTCTTGATATCCCGGATGCTCAAGTTTTCCGCCATCTCCAGGCCGATAAACCCACCGCCGACTACTACCGCGCTGGCTGGCTTAAATGCATCTACAAACCCCTTGATGTTATCTATATCAGGGATGTTGCGGATAGCAAAGACATTCTCCGCTTCAACGCCAGGAATAGGGGGGCGGACCGGAGCTGCCCCCGGGGAGAGGATTAAATAATCATATCTTTCCCGGTAAGTGCGGCCACTTTGCTCCCGTACTTCAATTTCCTTCTGTTGGGGATAAATCCGGGTAACTTCGCTGTTAGTACGCACCTCGATGGCAAAACGTTCTTTCATGCCCCGGGGAGTTTGCACCAGCAACTTTTCCCGTTCCCTAATTGTCCCACCCAGGTAATAGGGAAGCCCGCAGTTGGCAAAAGAGATATGCTCGCCCCGTTCAAAGATAATTATTTCCGCCTGTTCATCCAGGCGACGCAATCTGGCCGCAGCACTGGCCCCTCCAGCAACTCCCCCAACGATCAAAACTTTTTTGCTCATGTTATGCCCCCTATCATTATATTGATTTATATTAATATTACGTTATGCAGGGTAAAGAATTACCTTTCCCACTTTATTTATTTAAACAGGGCCTCGACGACCTTTCTTGCCTCCGCGCTGATTACCCGGTAATAGACTTCCAGCCCCTGGCGTTCCCCTGCAATGATACCGGCAGCCCTTAGTTTAGCTAAGTGCTGGGAGATGGTAGATTGGGGCTTCTCCAGGCAGGACTGCAGCTGAGACACATTTAACCCCTCCTGCCGTATCAAACCCCGCACAATGCACAGGCGTACAGGGTGGCCCAGGGCCTTCAACAGCTCTGCTTTTTGCCGGAATAGTTCCGGGTTCGTGAC
>JAAYGJ010000045.1 GCA_012727745.1 Clostridia bacterium
AAACGCTTCCGAGCCTCCCCGCAAAATAATAGCATTGCCTGTCTTCAGGCACAGGCAGGCAGCATCTACGGTAACATTGGGGCGGGCCTCATAAATGATGCCAACAACCCCCAGCGGTACACGCACGCGCCCAATTTGCAGGCCATTGGGCCGGGTCCACATGGAGGTAATTTCCCCTACCGGGTCAGGTAAGGTTACTAGTGCGCGCACACTGGCGGCCATATCCTGAATACGTTTTTCATTTAAGAGCAGGCGATCTAGTAATGCCCGGGATAAACCCTTTTCCTTGCCGGCAGCCATGTCACGGGCGTTGGCAGCCATAATGATATCCTGCCTTTCTTCCAAGGCGCGGGCTATAGCCAATAAAGCTTCGTTTTTTATGGCTGTACTTAGTGTAGACAATACCCGGGCAGCCTTCCTGGCAAGTTCACCTTTAGTGCGTATTTCATGCATTACAATCATAGGTGACACCCTTTCCCTTAAGCCAGTACTATTAAATTATCGCGGTGCACAACTTCATCATAATCCTTATAACCCAAAATTTCTACAATCTCCTTCGTTTTCCTGCCCTGGATCTGCTTGATAGCTGCAGCCGCATAATTGGTCAAACCGCGGGCAATCTCATTCCCTTCAAGGTCAATAATGCTGACAACGGCACCCTGATCAAAATCACCCTGGACTCCAGTAACACCTCCCGGCAACAAGCTTTTTCCTTCTTTACAGATTGCCCTGACCGCCCCGGCATCCACCTGAATCTGCCCCTGAACCGGCGGAGCAAAAGCCAGCCAGCGCTTGCGGGTATGGGTACGATGATCCCGCGGTAAAAATATCGTACCAACAGTTTCTCCTGCCAGAGCAGCGCTTATCTGGCCCTGCTCCAACCCGCTCGCTATTATCACCGGAATACCAAAACTGGTAGCCAGGCGGGCTGCCTGAATCTTGGTGCCCATACCACCGGTAGCCCAGGTTGAGCCTGCCCCCCCTGCCACAGCTTCAATTTCCGGGGTAATTTCACTAACGCAGGAGAGTAAAGAGGCATCTTGATCCTTTTCCGGATCTGCTGTAAATAGCCCCGCTGTATCGGTCAACAAAAACAAAAGATCAGCATCAATCAGCCCAGCAACCAAGGCCGAAAGAGTGTCGTTATCGCCAAACTGGATTTCCTCAACTGCAACGGTATCATTTTCATTAACAATCGGTACAATCCCTAAACGCAGAAGAGTAGCCAACGTATGGCGCGCGTTAAGATAGCGGCGGCGGTCAGCCAGGTCGTCCCGGGTTAAGAGGATCTGGGCCACCTGCAGACCATACTCGTTAAACAGTTTTTCATACATATGCATCAACAGCCCCTGCCCGACAGCAGCAGCGGCCTGTTTTTCCGGTAAAGTGCGGGGTTTCTTTTTTATTCCCAGACGGCTCATACCAGCCCCTACAGCCCCGGAACTAACCAGCACCACCTGGCGCCCACTGTTAACCTGGTCAGCCAGCTCGCGGACTAGCCTGTCCATTCGCGCCAGGTTGAATTTACCTGTTTTATGCGTCAAGGTACTGGTGCCTGCTTTTACAACCAGTTTCTGGGCTTGTTGCAGTGCCTGCCGACATTCCTTCTCCGTCAAGTACTTCACTCCTCTTGCTCCTGGTATTCAAACTCATATTTGCCAATACGGACACTGGCACCATGATATACCCCTGCCTCGCGCAATGCTTTTTCCAGGCCTTTTTGCTCAAGATAACCCTGCAAACGGCGCAGGGCCTCGTCATTATCAAGATAGGTCATGGC
>JAAYGJ010000046.1 GCA_012727745.1 Clostridia bacterium
CAGATTTACTGTATGGGGTTTGTGTAGTGTTGGACTTTGTTTTGTGCTGCAAACTCGTCCGCCCCAAGTCAGCCTCTTATCTGGTTCTTGTTCATCAGACCGAGATTTTGCCTCCGGCTTCCTTCAGCCTCCACGTCACCGTGGACACCCTTGCCTTCGGCTAGTGGTTCCCACTACCAAGCCCACAGCGGACTTTCACCGCCAAGTTATCGCCCATGCCGGGCGCACAACAAAGAGGAGCTGTTGATTCTTATACCATCACCAGCTCCTCTTTTTCCGGTTATTAAATTATTAATCTCTTATACTTTAATCATCTGCACCGGCATTGGCGCCGAAATGGCGGCAAATACCAGCGGCTCCGCCCCGGTAGCACGTACACCATGGACTTCGCCCTTTGCCGCTACTGCCACCATTCCTGCCTCCAGAGGGCAGGTACGGCCTTCGCCCAAATAATACTCGCCCTGGCCCTGCAAAACAATCCAGATATCGTCGGTATCAGGGTGATAATGGGCCGGAACCTCTTCGCCCGGTGGCACATACCAGATTACCCCGTTGGTGCGCTCATTTTCATAGAGCACTGTCTTGGTTGCCTGCGGCGGCAAGCCCCTGGTAACATCAGCAACACGGTAAATTCTCTCGGCCATTCCCTGTCCCTCTTTTGATTAATTTATAATTGTTTACCCATTGGCTACCATTTTTTGGTTCAAATCGCGGATGTAAGCAAAACGCTCTGCCGGGTTAGCCAGTAATTCCTCAACACAATCAACGGCAAAACCGCAACGAGCCAGCCAGTACAATATCCCGGAGCCCTGCACGCTGTTGACAAACACGCCACCCTTGAGGATATTGCCCTGGTAGATCAGCTTGCGATAAGCCTTTTTCGCCGGCAGGTTGACAACCGCCTCCTGGAAATCAGCCTCAGGGCGGATGTAGCCAAAGGACACAACTCTGAGACCCAGCAGTTCTACTGTGTTGACGGAGGCATGCCCTTTGAAGCTTTCTTTGCCGCCGGCCATATTAATGCCTGCAATCCTGCCCTGGTGGGTGGCAACCGGCCACAGAGCGTTTACCCGTTTCTCGCCATAAATAGTGTCAGCGGCCTCAGCTACATCGCCGGCAGCATAAATACCGGGTACACTGCTCTGCAGGTATTCGTCTACCACTACGCCATTATTTATTTTGACGCCGGTTCCCTCTAAAAACTTCACTGCCGGTTTAACCCCGGTACCAAAGATGACCAGATGGCAGGGAATAACCGTCCCGTCTTTTAAGCGTACTGCCTCGACCTGATCTTTACCTTCAATTGCCTCGACGCTATTATTCAGGTATAGTTTTACTCCCTTCTCCTGCAGGGCTTCCTGCAAAAGGGCAGCTGCGCCGGCGTCAACAACCTGAGGCATAATGTGATCCATAATTTCGACCAGGCTCACCGGCAAGTTCATTTCCATTAAACCCTCAAGAGCCTTGATACCAACGAGACCGCCGCCAATTACTACCGCCGGCTTGCCGGGGCGAACCCATTCTTTGATAGCATCGGCATCGGCCAGAGTATACAGGGAAAACACCCCCGGCAACTCCCTGCCGGGAATAGGCGGCACCTGTGGCTCGCCGCCCGATGCCAGCAGAAGATTATCGTAAGGCAGGCTCTCATCGTTATCTAGTATAACTTGCTTAGCACCGACATCTACTTTTACAGCCTGCCGGCCCAGGTAAGCTTTAATACCCAGTTGTTCGTAGCAATCTTTGCCATAAAGGTATACGTTCTCCCGGGGCTTTATCCCTCCTAGATAATGGGAGATTAGCACCCGCGAGTAAAAGGGTTCATTCTCCGCATTAACCAGGGTAACTTCTTGTTCGGCTTCCCGCAGGGCCAGGGCCGCCTGGTAACCCGCGGGACCGCCACCGATAATTACATTGTGCATTTACTTAACCTCCTTCCTGCCCTGGCCTTATGCCGGGTCATCAATAACCCACAGGGGCAGGTATTCCTCAATGAGCTCACAGGAACGGGTAATATTAAAGTTGCCGCAGGAACAGCACTTACCCATTTCTACCGAAGCCTCTCTAACAGTGCGCCTGCCCTTCTTAATGTCCGCGATCAACTTGGGTACCAGGTCACGGCTGACCATTCCGTGGCCGCACATGGTAGTAAACTCCAAAATTTTGCGGTCCGGTAACTTTTTAGTGTTGCCGTGAACCCCCAGGGACCATTCCCGGGTATGGACCCCGGGTAGCCCTGCTTCCCGGGCTATCTCATCAACTACGTCATCAAGTCCGGAAATAACGACCGAGATGCCCAGGTCAGCCTTGATCAAATCTCTGAGAGCATTAAGGACATTTTCCTTGTTATCAAAACAGGCTTCAACGATGGTATTATTGGATATCTTATCAAGGACTTCCTGGGGATCAATATACAGGAAATTGCCTGTTTTCATATCGCCCCAGTTTACTGGGTTATTATCCAGAATAATTTTCATCATTTTTTTGGCGGGTTCGGAATAATAGGTATTGTTATAACCCTTAGCCGAACAGGACAGCATAATGAAGTCCCGTTGCAGGCTTTCCCGGGAACCCTGGCGATGCAAACTATGGGTCATTTATTCTCCCTCCTCACGGAAGCGCGGCCTGCCTAAGCCCATGTTATTCTTGGAGTTAATCGACAGGGTAAAGCCGGCGTCCTCAACAATACGGACAAATTCCTCCGGCACCTTGCCGCCGGGCAGGAGCTTAACCCCGGCCGGGAAACTGAAAACTGTATCCAATTCCTTGGCAGTTTCTTTGATAGTTTCCAGAATCACCGGCAACTCGTCGAAATCACAATCGAACTCAATTATCGCTGATATTGAGCGTACTTCTTTTAGTTCGTCGGGCAGTTCGCCGGTTTTCTTGTCTTTCATAAAGAAGGTTACCGGATTTTCGTCCACGAACTCTACGCCCTTTTTGGCAAGGGACGTAGTCATTTTATCCACATCAGACCACTTCACGCCAATGCCGGGCCTCCCCATCTCCAGGGCCAGACCGGCGCGGCCCCATTTAACCCGGCCGGTTATCTCATTGGTCTTAATTTCAGCGGTACCACGGCCGGGAACATTAGAACCGGCAAATTCAATCAACGGGTCAGACAGTAGCGCCCTGATATCCCGCGGGTATTCTTGTTCAACCTGATAGATGGCATTATAATAGCAGTCGGCCATACGGAAGCATACACCGCATTCGGCACATTTTTCCTGGTCAATGGCCACCACCAGGCGGCCGTCTTCAGTGCGCGTAAAATAATGTGCCTGTAATGGACAGTAAGGGATACATTTGGCGCATCCTATACACTTCTTCTCGTCAATAAACAATTATATTCCTCCCTTCCATCCGGGGGTGTCAAATTATTCCTGACACTTAAGGGCTGCAACAACCCGCTGGGCGGTGATTTCCGGGGTTAATTCCTCAGGCACCGGGGCAATTAAATTGCCGTCCAGGACTGTTGCCAGGGCTGATACTGCCGCCGGTGTCCCCTCCACCGGTAATACCGGACCAACATAAGTAGGAATGCCCATTGCCGCCAGGGCTACTGCCGTGCTCCAGGCCGCCGGCAAAGATATTTCTGGGAAGCTCGCATAGATAGGCAGGCCAAAAATGCTCGCCAGTTCAACTGCTACCGGTGTCTGCCAGCAGGTACCGCCATGCAGCACTGCCGGCAGGCGACCGATACCTGCTGCTGCAGCCAGCGCACCCAGGAAAGCTACCAGGCCCGGGCTGGCAAAGTGGTTAGCTTTATCAGCGTCCATCATCCCGGCCTTGGCTAAAGCAGCCGCTGCACAACCGGTGGCCACTACCAGCACATCATTGGCTACCAGCTCTTTAGCCTGCAGCACTATGCTCTGGTCCTGAGTAGTCTTGACATTGTTGCAGCCACCGAGAATAGCCACACCTTTAACCGGATATTTGCTGAGTAGCGCTTCCATTTTAGCTGCTTTCACTTGTTTGAAGCTTTCCTTGCTGTAGCCGACAGCTGCTTGTTCGGCAGCAAACTCAGCCTGCTTTTCATCCTGGCGTTGCTTAAAGTTTGCCCTGGCAGTATTTACTGCCTCATCAAGATCGTCTGTCTCGGCACAGAAAACAGGAATATCCAATTCAGCGGCAACGCTTAAGAAGCCGGCACTGACACAGGCATTACCGCATACAACCGCATCAATAAGGCCGCTAAACAATAGGGTTTCCTGCGAAGCATAGTTGCCTGGAATGGCAGTTCCATGTCCCTCGGCGCCGCACATGGCAACTACATTTACCCCTTTAGCTGCCGCTTTGAGCGCCGCTACCTAGTCCCCACATATAGCCCCCAGCAACAGGAGGTTAGCCTGATCGGCTTTCAGAGCACCAACCCCTGCTTCTACCTCATATATGC
>JAAYGJ010000047.1 GCA_012727745.1 Clostridia bacterium
ACATCTCAGCTGAAAGGAGTGGTTACTTTTATGAGCAAGAAAATCGGTTTTATCGGCTTGGGGATCATGGGCAAACCTATGGCTAAAAATTTACTCAAAGCCGGTTATGAGCTGGTGGTTTATGACCTGCGCAAGGAGCCGGTGGCAGAGTTGGCTGCTGCCGGGGCCAGTGGAGCGGATTCAGTCGCTGCTGTTGCGGCATCAAGTGAGGTCATTATTACCATGCTGCCTAACTCGCCGGAAGTAAAAGAGGTGCTCCTGGGGCCGGAGGGTATAATCACGGCGGCTAAAGCGGGTACGATCGTAATCGATATGAGTTCAATCGCCCCCCTGGTCAGCCGGGAAGTGGCAGAGAGGCTGGCTAGCCGCGGTATCCGTATGCTGGACGCGCCTGTCAGCGGCGGCGAGCCCGGTGCTATCAAAGGTACCCTTTCGATTATGGTGGGCGGCAATAAAGAAGATTTCGACGCCTGCTACCCCATCTTGAAGGCGATGGGATCGTCGGTGGTGCTGGTAGGTGAAATAGGCGCCGGCAATGTTACCAAGCTGGCCAACCAGATAATTGTAGCGCTCAATATCGCTGCCATGTCTGAGGCCCTGGTGCTGGCAACCAAGGCGGGAGTAGACCCGGAACTGGTCTACCAGGCTATTCGCGGCGGGCTGGCAGGCAGCAATGTCCTCAACGCCAAAGCGCCCCTGGTGCTGCAGCGCCAGTTTAAACCTGGCTTCCGTATTAAACTGCACATTAAGGATTTAAACAACGTCCTGGAGACCGCCCATGAAGTGGGAGTACCGCTGCCGTTAACGGCAGCAGTCCTGGAGATGATGCAGGCCCTGAAAGTAGACGGCCTTGCTGAGGCCGACCACGGCGCCTTGGTGCGCTTTTATGAAAAACTGGCGCAGATCGAAGTGCAGGCGACTAAGGAGCAGGAATAGTTTAACGCAGGTGCTCCAGCACCTGCAGCAGCCTGAAAGCAGGTTCATCGGTAGTTTTGATGTTTTCCCGGGCTACATCTCGCAAACTGCTGATGCGGGCTGTATAATCGCGGTTTAAAACTAACTGGACGCTTATAGTGCTACTGTTCATATTCTGCTGGATTTCCGCTAGAGACCGGCTCAAGTAACGGGAGACACAGGGCGCCCAGAGCATGAATACTGCTTTCCGGTCCGGAAACTGGGCGGCAGCAAAGGCGGCCGCCCGCTTTATTTTTTGAGTGACGCGGGCCAGCGTTGCAGCGTTATTATTGCCGTAAAGGAGGCCGCGCAGGTGAGTCGCCACCTCGCACAGGTAGACGGTCCGGCCGTCGGGCGAGAGGGCAATCACGTCGATTTCTCCTTCTTTATCTATGTGACAATTGTAGACCACAATTTTACAGCCCAGGACGTATTTAAAATATGAGCCTACCAAACTTTCGCCAATATCCAAGCCAGCTCTTCCTTCTCTAAATAATGCTAAATAATTGTTCTTTCTACTGCGCACGGGTTCGAGCCGCAGAGGACCTCTGACGGGCAAAGCCCCTGCAGCCAAAAGCTGTTGCAAATGAAATGCGAGCATTGCCTGAGCACTACCAGGCTTGTTAGCTATTGTTGCCGGCTTTGCTGCTGCTTATTAGCGGCTCCGGCCCTCGCTAGGTTTTAGCTTTACTGGCGGCTGCGCCGGCTAAATTTATTCTTGCTTCTTGACAATTGTTTTTTTTTGAGGCATAATAACTATGCACCAAGGGTTCGTAGCTCAGTGGGAGAGCACCTCCTTGACGCGGAGGGGGTCGCAAGTTCAATCCTTGCCGAACCCACCAGTAGTAACAGCCTTTTTGCCGACAGGCAAGGCTGTTTTTTTATACTCTTTTTTAGAATTGCACTGGCCTTAGCCCGGTATGAGCGGAACCATACGGTACTACGGTTAATAAATTGTAAATATAAATGGGCATAATAATATTTGGTTTTTATTAAATGGAAAATAGTGCCAGGGTGCCAATTTTACCCCACAGCAAAAAGCCTTGTAAACACTGACCTTTTACCTGGGGCGATTTCAGCCTGACTGTATACAAAACATGGGCTGCACATATAATAGCAGCACAAGGAGGTACAGGTGCCTATGAATATTACGCTAATTACCAACAGGCCTATTGATTTCTTACAGGCCGAGTTTACCCATAGATTTGGTTATAGCGTTGGCCTCCACCTGTGGCAGGCAGGAGGCATTAATTTCTTTCGCTGCTTTATAGAAGGCGGGCGAGAAAAACCGTCGCCAAAAGAAATTGCACGCTTTCAAAAAGAGGTGGCCGAAATTGTGGCCGCCTTTATTGTCCAACGATGGGAAGCCTCTATCCTGGAAGCCTTGGTGCTAAGTGAGTATGAAGGATTGGAAGAAGAAGAGGTCGCCGATATTTGTCAGCGGGCTCAGGCGATTCTTGACCAGGGCGAAAATAGCTTTTCGGTAGCACCGCAGCGTCGCCAGGAAGCAGTCTGTGCCCGCCTGGAAGAATATTTCCAGGACAATAATAGCTTGAATATTGAGGGCTTTGTCCGTTTTCGCCTGCAGGATTACCTGCTGGAGCTGGAACAAGCGCTTGAAGAAGCTATTGATGAGTACCTGATGGAAAAAGAGTACGATGAGTTTGTACGTCTTTTGCGTTATTTTGTCGAGGCCCAGGAGGCCAGGTTGGAAAAGGTGCATGTAATTTTAAGTCCCGGCGGCGGTTTCCAGCTTTATGACAGCGATAACCATAATCTAAGCGGTGAATATTTAGACGGGTTTACGGTTGATATGGCTGAGACTGAGCTGAACTATGAAGATCTGTTGATCAGCGCCCTAATTACCCTTTCACCTCGCCAGGTTATTATGCATGCCGCAGATAAAGGGCGCTACAATAATACCGTGAGCATCTTGAAAAGTGTTTTTGGCGAACGGCTGATCCAGTGCGGCGGCTGCAGCCACTGTTTAAAACCTTTACAGAAGCGTTAATATGTCAACGCCTTACTGCCGGAGCAACAAACAAAAGCCGGGCCAGCTTGTTAAGGGCTCAGGCTTTTGTTATGATTAACTCTGGTGGAGGTGGAGCGGGTGGAGTTCAGATGGTTCTTGATACCAATTCTTGGAGCTTTTATCGGTTGGGCTACCAATGTAATGGCTATCCGGCTGTTATTTCGCCCGCACCGCCCTGTTAAAATTTTATTTTGGCGTCTGCAGGGGCTAATCCCGAAAAGGCGGGTTGAGCTGGCGAGCAATGTGGCTAAAGCGGTGGATGAAGAACTGCTGCCTTTAAGCGAACTTATTAGCCGCCTGTGGACTCCGGAACTGGAGCGGCAGTTAACGGCAATGATAATTGGCGTGGCCCGGCAGCGGTTGCTGGAGCGACTACCGTCTTTTATTCCCCAGGCTTTAAGGGAGGTACTGCAGCAGTCTCTGGAAGATAACTTGCGTCGGGAAATACCGCCGGCTCTGCAGGAGCTAAAGGGACAACTGGCAGCAGGCGTTCCCTTTTCCATCGGCCAAATAATAGCGGAGAAAATGAACAGCCTGGACTTGAAGGAAGCAGAAGCTATAATCCTGGCAGTTGCCAGCCGCGAACTGCGCTATATTGAGTACCTGGGCGGCGTGATAGGTTTCGTTATTGGCCTGGTACAATTGGCAGCAGTTTTTTGCTATTAGAGTACTTGATACTGTAGTAGGCAAAATTCTTGACACCTATTAGGGGCTGTAGTTATAATGTACTTACTGGCGAGGAAGGAGAAAAGGACCCTGTACGGCCCACCAGAGAAGGACGCCGCGGCTGGAAGCGTCCGGGTAAAGGCAGGGAAACCGGACCACTCCGGAGCTGCCAGGCCGAAGCAGAGTAAGCCTGGCCGGTCGCTGCCGTTATCCAGCTTTTAAGAGGGGAATTTATCCCCTGAAAAAGGGTGGAACCGCGGGAAAAATCTCGCCCCTTGGTGGGGCGAGTTATTTTTTATGAGGAGGATAATAGATTATGCAGGTAATACTGCCGGACGGCAGCAGCAAAGAATACGCTGCCGGCACTACTGCCCTGGAAGTAGCTAAAGATATATCTGCCAGGCTGGCGCGGGAGGCGCTGGCGGCCCGGGTGAACGGTGAAGTGTGGGATCTCAGCCGTCCCCTGCCGGATAAATGCCGGCTGGAGATCTTGACTTTTGCCGACGAGGGTGGAAGGCTAGCTTACCGCCATACGGCGGCGCACGTGATGGCCCAGGCGGTTAAACAGCTTTTCCCCGCTACAAAGCTCGGTATCGGGCCGGCTATCAGCGACGGCTTTTACTATGACTTCGACAGCGAGCATAAATTTACCCCCGCAGACCTGGCGGCAATCGAGGGGGAAATGCAAAAAATCATTAAGGCTGACCTGCCCTTGCAGCGCCAGGAATTGAGCCGGGCGGAGGCCCTGGAGCTTTTCCGCGGTTTGGGCGAAACCTACAAGGTAGAGCTGATTAACGATATGGACGCTGAGGAGGTTATCAGTATCTACCGCCAGGGTGATTTTGTCGACCTCTGTGCCGGACCTCATCTGCCCAGCACCGGCTACCTCAAGGCTATCAAACTTACCAGCCTGGCCGGGGCTTACTGGCGCGGCAGTGAAGCCAACCCTATGCTGCAGCGCATTTACGGGACTGCTTTTACCAAGAATAAAGAGCTGGAGGAACACCTTAAACGCTTGGAGGAGGCCAAAAAGCGGGACCACCGCCGCCTGGGGGCGCAGCTGGGTCTTTTCAGCCTGCAGGAGGAGGGGCCTGGCTTTCCTTTTTTCCATCCCAAAGGCATGATTTTACGCAACGAGCTGGAGCAGTTCTGGCGCGAAGAACACCGCAAGGCGGGTTACCTGGAGATCCGCACCCCGATTATCTTAAGCCGCAGTTTATGGGAACAGTCGGGGCACTGGGATCACTACCGGGAAAACATGTATTTTACCAAAATCGATGAGGGCGATTATGCCATCAAGCCGATGAACTGCCCCGGGGCGATCCTGGTTTACAAAAGCGAACAGCACAGCTACCGCGAATTACCTTTGCGCCTGGCGGAAATGGGCCTGGTGCACCGCCACGAGAAGTCCGGCGTCCTCCATGGTTTGATGCGGGTGCGGGCCTTTACCCAGGACGATTCCCATATCTTTATGTTGCCGTCGCAGATTGGGGCGGAAATCGAGGGAGTTATCGACTTACTGGATCGTATGTACAGTCTTTTTGGCTTTAAGTATCATGTGGAGCTTTCGACCAGGCCGGAAAAAGCGATGGGCTCAGAGGAAATTTGGGAGACGGCCACCAACGCTCTGCGCCAGGCTCTTGAAGCCAAGGGGATGGAATATGTAGTCAATGAGGGCGACGGTGCTTTTTATGGGCCCAAGATTGATTTCCACCTGGAGGATTCGCTGGGGCGCACCTGGCAGTGCGGCACCATCCAGCTTGACTTTTTGATGCCGGAGAAGTTTGATCTGAACTACATCGGCGAGGACGGGCAGAAGCACCGGCCGGTGATGATCCACCGGGTGATCTTCGGCAGCATCGAACGCTTTATCGCTATTTTGATCGAACACTATGGCGGCGCCTTCCCGGTCTGGCTGGCCCCGGTACAGGTAAGGGT
>JAAYGJ010000048.1 GCA_012727745.1 Clostridia bacterium
ACAATAGCCAACTTTTCACGGCTGCCCTTCCTCTACCCGGACCTGGGCGAAGCTGACTTGAACCCGGTATTTGTTTTTCCCCGGGGAGTGCTGGTAGGGGACGTGCGCCTGCTGAAAAAACCTTAGCTTTATTTAGCAGGTAGCTGATAAGGCAGGCAGTGGCCGGCCTCGGGCAGAACTGCAACTTTACCTTCTGGCATGACGTTGAGGGCTGCATTTAAAGCCTGCTGCAGGCTGGCATACCTGGTGTAGCCCAGCCGTCTTACCTGTTCATCTGTTAAACCTTCGGTAATGATGTATATCCGTGCTTTTTCTCTTACCAGGGTAGCTCCTAAAGCAATTCCTGCTGCCACCAGGTCCTGTGATTCATCCAGGGGGTCAATACGGCGCATAATCTCACTTGCTTCTTGATAAGAGTAGTCAATCCAGGTCAGCAAATCGTCATGATTATGTGCCAGGCACTCCAGGCAAGGCCCGGCGAAGATAATAATCCCCCCTTCTTTAACACAAAAATAGGAGGAAATAAGGGCTTTTTCACACTGCCAGTAGTCGATATCGTAGGGGTAGGAACTGGCAATCACTATGTCAGCAGGTTCTTTTACGGGTATACCGTAAATACTGCGGGAAATTTGGGCGCCTTTGCGGTGTGCGGCGATGATATCGCCGGCTACAATATCAACGACCTGATTGTCGCTGTTCATGACCACATTAATGATGAATTTTAACCCAGCCTTCTTGGCTACTTCCTCCATACTGTCACGACAGGGGTTTTCCATTAGCCCCAGGGGAAGATAGCCAAGCAAGGCGGCGGCAGTATGGGTTGCTGCTACGGTAGCCTTACCGCAAATGCCCGGGTCCAGTATTTTGGCGCCGCCGGAAAAGCCGGCATTGGGGTGGGGGATAATATTACCTATGCCAATGATGAAATCGGCCTCCAGGGCTTTTTTATTAACCTGGACCGGGATATCTATCCCCGCTACCGTAACTGTGCCAAGATCAGCTAGCATATCGATATCCTGGAAGTCGTGCTGGTATACTTTGTAGTTATTAACAACTTCTGTTCCTAGTTTCTCATTTAGTTCTTCGTCTGTTAAGATGCGGTGTGTACCGGGGGCGACCATTATCTCAAGCTGGTCTTTTTTTATGCCTGAGCGGAACAGATATGCAAAGAGCAGCGGCAAAATTTCACGTACCGGCGTGTGCCGGGTGTTATCCTCTACCAGAATGAGGATTTTATCGTCAGCCCTGACCATTGAAGCTAAAGGGGGGCTGCCGGTGGGGCTGTCTAAAACCGATATTAATTTTTGCTGCCAATCCGCTACGCTTTCAACTACAGGCAGATTGCCGGTAAAAGCATAATTACGCGCCGGCAGATTGGCTGCTAGGGTAGTGTTAGCGTAGGGTATTTGTACAGTAATAAATTTAGACAAAAGCCATTCCTCCTATTAATTGTTGCAGGAATTACCCTGTATCGTAGCTAATACTATATTATCATATCTAGTATTGATAATATAATAAAAGACATAAAAAATTGTGTTGACTATTATTAGCACTGCATGGTATTATTTATTCGTAATTATTCGTAGCATGGACTTACCCTGTATAATATTAAGACTCAATATCAAGGCTTGGGGAGAATAACGTTTCAGACAATTGTATGGAATACATACAAATGTTTTCATTTTCTCCGTGAATTATGCCGTGATTTCAGGCGCTCTTGATTTGTATTTTAAGAATATATGTGGCCAGTAGTTGTTAAAGTCAAGATGTGTTATTGCGATTATTGTTGTCAACAAACTGTATACATCTTGGCTATAGCTAAATTACTTCTTGTACCACCCCATTATCATATCTAATTGTCTATCCTGTATACATGTTGAACATAGGTTATT
This sequence comes from Clostridia bacterium, assembly GCA_012727745.1. Classification (GTDB taxonomy): domain Bacteria; phylum Bacillota; class DSM-521; order Neomoorellales; family Neomoorellaceae; genus JAAYGJ01. The sequence goes on from JAAYGJ010000048.1 coordinate 1,893, forward strand.
AGGGGTGGACAATTTTGTTTCTTGCGGTATTAGCTGAGGGTATATCTCAGTTAAATACAATAAAAACAAGGAGGGCAAAGCTAGTAAAATGAGAAAGAAAATCCTGTTGCTACTGCTTGCTGTTCTATGTCTGGTATTGATAGTAGCTGGTTGTGGTGGAGGCGGGGGAAAAACCAGCGGTGAAGAGACGCCTGCAACCGAAGATGAAGGGAAGACCTACGTTATTCGTGCGCCTCTTATGCTAGACACGTCTCACCCCCATTACATTTCTGCTGAGACTGTAATGAAACCGATGATTGAAGAGGGTACAAACGGGAAAGTTAAAGTCGAAGTATATCCTAACGGGCAACTGGGCAGTGACAGGCAGACCACCGAAGCATGTCAAATGGGTACTCTGGAAATGACCCTGCCGGGCTTATCAGTTATCCCCAATTTTGATGACAGCTTTATGATTTTGGACGTACCTTATGTGTTTACCTCTGTTGAAGGTTGCCGTAATGCCTTGGACGGCAAATTGGGTCAAATGCTGAGTGATAGCCTGGCTGAAAAGGCGGGCATGATTGTGTTAGGTTATGGCGAATCCGGCTTCAGGCAACTATCCAACAATGTCCGGCCGGTAAAAAGCCCGGCAGATATGAAGGGCATGAAGATAAGAGTTCAAGAAAACCCCTATCAAATTGCAATATTTGAAGCGCTTGGTGCTAATCCTACCCCAATGGCTTTTGGTGAATTATATACAGCTTTGCAGCAAAAACAAGTCGACGGCCAGGACAACAGTATAATGATCACTTATACAAGCAAATTCTATGAAGTGCAAAAATACTACACTCTTATCCAGCATACCTTCAATGCTAACGCCTTTATCATTAACAAGGAATTCTTTGAGAGTTTGCCTGCGGAATATCAAACTGTAATTAAAGATGCGGTTAAGGCTGCTGTAGTAGAGCTTCGTCGCATAGTTGACGAAAGAGAACAGCAATACCTGGATGAAATGAAAGCTGCTGGTCTCGAAGTGAATGAGTTGACACGAGAGGAGAAACAAGCCTTTATTGACGCTACCCAGAGTGTCAGAGATAAATTTGTCGCTGAGTTTGGCGAAAGAGGACAACAAATGCTTGACGTGGCAGCAGAATATCAGAACTAAATAGGGATTTGTTATTTATCAATTGAAGACCTAAGTGAAACCGGTATATTTAAACTACCGGTTTCACTTAGAGATGTTTAGGTGGTGAGCAATAGTGCGGAAGATACTGTCTCTAATTGAAGAAAAATTTGAAGAGTATTTTTTAGTTATATCCATGATTGCCATGGTGGTTATTATTTTTTTACAAGTAGTTATGCGCTATGTTTTTAACAACTCATTAACCTGGAGCGAGGAGATTGCCAGGTATATATTTTTGTGGCAAATCTGGATAGGTGTTAGCTATGCAGTTAAACGTTCGAAACATATCCGGGTTACGATAATGGTAGACCTTTTAAAAAATGCTAGAGTTAAAAAGGCAATGGAATTGCTAGCAACTTTAATTTGGCTTGCTTTTGGCATATTCCTGTTTTATCGTGCCGGAATAGTAATGACCAAGGTTCATGCCTCCGGACAACTGTCGCCGGCGACATTTATACCGATGTGGATTCCTTACGCTTCTGTATTTTTTGGCGTCGGGTTGATGTTATTGAGGTTGCTGCAAAAGATGTACCATGACATAAAAACTCCTGCCAACGAGGGGGGTAAACAGTAGTGGATATAGCCCTACCTTTAATCATATTGCTCGGCTTTCTGGCCCTGTCGGTACCCATCGGTATCTGTATCGGTTTGGCGGCTACTCTTACTCTGGTTCTGACAACTACAATTTCGCCGAACTTGATTGCCCAAAATGCCTTTGCCGCCTTAGATTCGTTTACTCTCCTGGCAATTCCTTTTTTTGTCCTGGCAGGTAGCCTGATGCAGTATGGCGGTATTTCCCGCCGTTTATTGGACCTGGCCAACAGCCTGGTGGGGCATGTGCTTGGCGGTCTGGCGATGGTTACGACTGTAACC
>JAAYGJ010000049.1 GCA_012727745.1 Clostridia bacterium
GGCATATAACCCGATAAAAGATGTTTCAATTTAGGAAATAAAAAAGGCCGGGCGTGAGGACTACTATGCCGACCACGACCGCGCCCTCTATTTCGTCAACGCCATTGGCGTTCCCTGGACTGCTGCTTATATCCAGTCTAAAGGTGACCCCATTGCCGACCTTCATGAAAATATGGCCGCTGAAGAAAAAGCCCGCGCCACCTATGAGTGGCTTATCAACCTCTCCGACGACCCCGATGTTACCGATGCTTTGCGTTTCTTGCGTCAAAGGGAAGTTGTTCACTTCCAGCGCTTCGGCGAAACTCTAAACCTGGTCCACGATTATCTGGACAGGAAAAAATACTACTAAGATTTTAAAAAAGCACCCGGCAGGTTTCCCTGACGGGTGCTTTCCTGTACTCCTTTACTTTTCTACAGTTGGATAGATTAACTTAACAAAAACTGCTGTTCTCTTTAATCACAAGGGTTTCAATCTGTTTGACAAGAGCTTTAACGTCATCAAACCAGGGGGAAACAATATCGGCTTCAAAGTTAATTAGGTCGGCATAATCAGCTTTCTGGCGAGCATCGAACAGTCTGTTATATAATGTTCCGGCTGAAGTATTAACTAAACCATTTTTTACAATTTTTTGGTGGAAAAGCGAACGGATACCTGAATGTTTGGCTGACGAGCAACCCATGAGGAGGGCGGAAACAGCGTAGAAACAGGCATAATATAACCTGTTAATGGAAGTGCGTATATAGCCTTCCGAAAAAAGCAATTCCGCCTCAGCTATAGCTTCTTTGGCGCGTTCCATCCTGTATCGAATTAATTGATTTATTTCTTCTTTCACAGAACTATCCCCTCACGTCTCACATTCTGGGCAAAAGGCATGGCCTGGTATAGAGGGGAATCCCACTCTTGTTCACTAAAAATCGCTATTGTTAAAGGTGCTCCCGTCTCTAATTCCAGTGGGTAAAGTTTCTCGCGAATCATATCTTCCACACGCCAATTAGCAGGTCCTTTCGTTAGGATTAGAATATCATAGTCCGAATCTGGTTCGGCATCTCCACGAGCCCTAGAGCCATACAGTATCACTGTTGCACCGGGAACAACTTCGCGAATAAGATTACGGCAGCGTTCTAATATGTGTTGTTCTATATCGCCTGAGTAGTGGCAAATAACTCGGTGACTTACCGAATTTCTCTTATTCTTGCCGGACACGTTTATCATCACCCCTGCCACTATTATACACTATGACTACGACTGCATACCAGTATTTTCAAGCTTGCAGTAGGAACACCCTTGGTGGCAGCCTATAGTTCCGGTCGTCCAAGTCCTTCGAGCGATACCAGCAGTATGACCGGCAGCGGGCTACGTGTAAGCTATTCTGTAAAACTCTACAGCAATTGCGTGCGGGGGATCGGGTATTATCTCCACATGACGCATAACTACTTCCTTTTGAAGTCATAAAAATTTTTATCCCTAGGACCTCCAGGGGAAGCTCAATTTAATAAGATCACCGCACCCAAAATTAAAAAGTGCTGGCCTTTATATAACCTGCGCTCTAGTTAATAGGCGCCACTGTGACAAAATGCTTGGCAAAAATTTCATCGTACATTTGTTCTTTTTTCTCTTGCTTCCTCCCCGCTACTGGAGTTATAATATAGCCAAACATTTGTTCCGGCGGTGAGCATAGATGTCTTCTTCCTGCACCATCCTCCTCTGCGACGCCAACAGCTTCTTTGCTTCCGTCCACCAGGCCCTGGATCCAGGTTTGCGCGGGCGGCCGGTGATCGTTGCCGGCCGAGAGTCTACCCGTCACGGCATCGTCCTAGCGGCCAGCTATGAAGCCAAAAGGGGTTACGGCATCAAAACTGGCATGACCGCCCGCGAAGCGAAAAGGCTCTGCCCGGACGGCATTTTCATCCCGCCCCGCCACGACCTGTACATCGAATTTTCCAGCCGCATCCTGCGTATCATGCGCGAATTTACACCCCTGGTGGAACCTTTCTCTATCGATGAAGCCTGGCTGGACGTTAGCGGTTGTGAAAATCTTTTCGGCCCGTCTTTAACCATTGCCCGTCGGTTGAAGGAAAGGATTAAAAATGAGGTTGGCATTACCACCAGTGTCGGCCTGGGACCTACCAAGTTGTTAGCCAAAATGGCAGCCGAGATGCAGAAACCCGACGGCCTGACGGTTCTGGATTTCCCGGACGTGCCCAAAAAGATGTGGCCCTTACCGGTAAAGGAGCTTTTCGGCGTCGGGCCCCGCATGGAATTGCATCTGGCTAAACTAGGCATCTATACCATCGGCGACCTGGCAAGGTTTCCTGGCGATGTCCTGGTCCGGCGGTTCGGCGTCGTCGGCCGTATTTTACACCAGTGCGCTAATGGTATAGATTATAGCCCTGTAGATCCCTACTCCCTGGACAGGGTTAAATCCGTCGGCCACCAGATCACCCTCCCCCGTGATTACTACAGTTATGAGGAAATTGAAGTGGTCTTGCTGGAGCTTTCTGAACTGGTAGCCCGAAGGGCGCGCCTGGGAGATTACCTGGGACGCACGGTAAGCATCAGCCTGAAAGACGCCGACTTTAACTGGTTGGGACGTTCTTACACCCTGCCCTATTATACCGATACAGCCGCCGATATTTACGCTGCAGCAAAGCGGCTCCTCCGCCACCACTGGCCGCCCGGCCGGCCGGTACGGATGGCAGGGGTTAGCCTGGCCGGCCTGGTGCCAGCGACAACACGCCAGGAAGACCTCTTCGGCCGGGTGGAGAAACAGGCCCGGCTGGACCGGGCCTGCGACCGGTTAAAAAATCGCTATGGGGAAAGGATTATCTACCGGGCGGCATCCCTGATGGAGGCAGGTGTCGTTTATGCGCAGGGCTAACGCTCTCTATGAAGGCCACCGTATAATATTGCCCGGTATCAGGGACCGGGCAACAGCTACCTGCCAGGGATGCCGTTTTTGCGTCCCGATTGTTGGCCGGGAAAAAACGCAGTTGGCCTGTCTCGCAACCCTGGATATATATTTAACAGGCACAAAACGGGTGCCGGGAGAATTAAAGGCTGTAGACTTCATCTGGCAGGCCGGCAAGGAAATGCTTATTGAAGCAATAAATAAAATACATGCCGCCAACCAGGCGTGCGGCTTATATTGCCAGAAGGA
>JAAYGJ010000050.1 GCA_012727745.1 Clostridia bacterium
ACTTTATTGCTGCTGTCATTAAGACTGGAGGGGTAAAGTAGGCATGGACTGCCAGGCAAGGCTGATCGGACCTGAGGAAGAAAAACGTTTTGACGCTTTTATTAGCAGCCACCCTAAAGGCCACTTTTTACAGTCCTACGGCTGGGGTGAGGTAAAAGCTACTACCGGCTGGCAGCCATTGCGGCTGGTCCTGGAAAGGGAAGGTACAATTATCGCCGCTGCCAGCTTGCTGAAAAGGCAATTGCCCTATGTGGGCAAAGCGATTTTATATGCCCCGCGGGGGCCAGTGGTGGACTTCCATGATCCCGCTCTTTTTGATGCTATGCTGGCAGCAATCAACCGGGTAGCTGCCGAGCAGGGCGCAATTTTTTTTAAAATAGATCCGGACATCCCGGAGAGCGATACTGCTGTCAAACAACTGCTCCAGTACAGGGGCTTCCGCCTGGCTGCCGCGGGAGAAGGTTTTGACGGCGTCCAGCCCCGCCATGTTTTTCGCCTTGACCTCACTCCTAGCCCCGAAGAGCTCCTGGCCGCTATGCACAGTAAGACCCGCTATAATATCCGCCTGGCGAAAAGAAGAGGGGTAATTATAAAAAACAATTGTACCTTAGATGACCTGCCGGTCTTTTATGAGCTATTAAAAGAGACCGCTATCCGCGACCGTTTCCTGATCCGTTCTTACGATTATTTTGCCACCATGTGGCGAGAGATGGTAGATCGGGGTTACGCCAAACTTTTTTTAGCCTATTATCAGGGACAGCCAGTGGCCGGCACCCTGGCTTTTATCATGGGTGATAAGGCCTGGTATTTATATGGAGCTTCCAGCAACAGCTATCGTAACGTCATGCCCAATTATCTTATCCAGTGGACCATGATTCTTTGGGCCAAGGAGCAGGGGTGTACCCTCTATGATTTCCGCGGCGTGCCGGGCAACCTGGATGAGGACAACCCCCTCTATGGCCTTTACCGTTTCAAGAAAGGTTTTAGCGGCGTTTTTACCGAGTTTGTCGGCGAGTATGACCTGGTTTACAAGCCTTTTTATTACTGGCTCTGGCATACAGCTTTACCCCTTTATTCCCGCGGCTTCCGCCGCCTCCTTTTTTGGAAAAAGAAAGCCCAAGCTGAGAATTGAGAAGTAAGAGGATTTAGCTGCCTCTTGCTTCTTGTTTATGTACCGGAGGTACTTATGGATTACGAAAAATTAACCCAGTTAGCCGGACCACGCTGGATTACGGTAGATGCCGGCGCGCTGGAACATAACCTGAAGGCAGTGCAAGGCCTACTACAACCTGCTACTAAGCTGCTGGCTGTAGTCAAGGCTGATGCCTATGGTTTTGGGGCTATCGAAGCTGCCCGGGTTTTCCTTAAGTCCGGCGCCGATTACCTGGGCGTTACCACCCTGGCGGAAGGATTAGAGCTACGGCGGGCAGGGATTACCGCTCCTATTTTGCTAATGAGCCCGCTGCTGCCGGAAGAACTGCCCCCTGCCTTGAGCAATGATTTGACGCTTACTATCAGCAGCCGTGCTGCTGCTCAGGCAGCAGTGGCGGCTGCGGTTGCTACCGGTTGCCGGGGCCGGGTGCACCTAAAAGTAGAGACCGGACTGCAGCGTACCGGTTTGCCGCCGCAAGAGCTTGTCCCCGTAGCTGAAGAAATTCTTACCGGCAATCAGCTTCACCTGGAAGGCATTTACAGCCACCTGGCCGAAGCAGCACGGCCGCAGGCAGCCATCAAGCAGTTGAACTGCTTTCAAGCGGTGCTTAGCGAACTTGAAGCCAGAGCAATAAATATACCCCTGCGCCATATTTGCAATAGCAGCGGTCTCCTTACCCATCCGGACTGGCAGCTTGACATGGTTAGGATCGGTACGCTCCTATATGGCCAATTCCCTTACCAGGCACCCCGGCGGGGTTTAGAACTGGTTGACGCCTGGAATTTTAAGGCCCGGGTTGTTTTTGTGCACGAGGTAGAAAGGGGCACGCCGGTTGGGTACGGCGGCGACTACATAGCCAAAAAGCCGACTCGCCTGGCGGTTATTCCGGTGGGCTATGCCGACGGTTTCGCCCTGACAGCTGTTAGCCGCCCCAAAAATTTAAATGATCTGGCTCGCCATCTGGTTAAAACTGTTCTGGCCTATCTGGGACGGGGTAGGGATGAAGGGACAATAGTCACTATTAATGGTGAAAAAGCTCCGGTAGTTGGCCGTGTAGGCATGCAATTGTCGCTGGTGGATGTCAGCCACCTGCCGGATGTCAAAGCCGGTCATGAAGTAACGCTAAGCTTGCGTCGCCCTACCGCCAGCGCCCGCCTGGCCCGGGTTTACTGCCGGGACGGGCTAATTTACCTGATCCGTACTCCCTCCGGCGAACTGGTGAGTGCCAGCCTGCCGGCCTATTAATTATTTCAACTAGCAGGAAAATGGCAGGAAAATTTTATCTTTTGCCGAATATTATGTCTTGTAAGAGGTCTAGTGTACTTGCAAAACTGGAGGGAAAGTAACTGGAACCGGCGGAAAAAATCATGGTAATTGATGACCAGCCTGGGGTCAGGCGGCTAATTTATGAAGTATTAAACCGGGCTGGTTTTGATGTAACTTTAGCAACTAACGCCAACGAAGCCCTGGGGAGAATTTCTGTGGACAAACCGGGGCTTATCATTCTTGACATGAAGATGCCGGGGATGAGTGGAATTGAATTTTTAAAAGAATTACGACAAAGAGCTAAAGACTTACCGCTAATTGTAATAACAGCTTACAGCGAGGCAGATATAACCGCCGAGATCCGCAAATTGGGAGTGCGCTATTTTTTAAACAAACCTTTTGATATCAGTCAGCTCTACCTGCTGGTACACGAAATTTTAAGGCCGGGAAAACTCCTGTA
>JAAYGJ010000051.1 GCA_012727745.1 Clostridia bacterium
AGGTACCCATAAAAGGACCAACAGCGTTAAAATAAATACCCACCAACACACCTCCGGCAGCGGCTAAGGCAGAACCTAAGGCGAAAGTAAAAGAAATAACCTGGTTAATATTAATCCCCATTAGACTTGCAGCGTCATAATCCTGGGAAGTGGCCCGCATGGCTTTACCCATCTTGGTATATTTGACAATTAACTGTAAGGCTATCATGAGACCGGCCGACACCAGAATCATGATCAGCTGCAACTTAGAAATATGGATGGAACCAAAGGTATAAACGGTGTTATTAATAACACTAGCAGGGTAATTTGTAGTCTGGGGCCCCCTGATGAGCTGGACCAGGGTAGAGATAAAGATGGATACTCCAATGGCACTAATTAAAGCCGATAGTCGTGAAGAGCGGCGCAAAGGTCTATAAGCAATACGCTCTACTACAATGCCTAAGAGCATACAGGTAGCCATAGCTCCCAAAATTGCCAAAAAAACGTTTACATTAAGGAATCGAGTTAAGGCCAGACCTACAAAAGCGCCAACCATAAAAATTTCACCATGGGCAAAGTTAATTAGGGTTATAATACCGTAAACCATAGTATAGCCTAAAGCGATGAGGGCATAGGTAGAACCGACCGTAATTCCGTTTAAAAGCTGTTCAAAAAACATACATTTTCCCTCCCCGTCTAAAGCAAGAAATCCCTTTTCAGCAACTTAGAAGTCCCCAGCGCAACTTCAACTGGGGACTGATATGTTCCTTACTAATTAATCCATTTCTACAGGAATCTTAGCCAGCAAAGAGAACTTGCCATCTTTCACGTGCAATAAACTGATAGGACTTTTTACAGGTTCTCTGTTTTCCATAAAAGTTGTAGTACCAGAGACACCCGGGAAATCTTTTGTTTGGGCTAAAGCATCCTTAAATACTGTAGGATCAGAGCTTCCCGCTTTTTCCATGGCCGCAGCCAAAATTTTTACAGCGTCATAACCTTGAGCCACAAACATATCAGGCTCTTCACCGTTATGTTTGGCTTTGTATTTTTCTATAAATTGGGCTGTGTTTTCATCAGGCTGCTCAGGTGAAAAACCGGCAAAGACCATACTGCCTTCAACACCTTGGCCACCCAGTTCGATCAGCACATTAGACAATAGGCCGTCGCCACCAACCATGTCTAAATCAAGGCCTTGTTTGTGGACTTCAGCCATAAACAAGCCCCCTTCAGTATAATACCCGGTAAATACAATCCCATCAGGATTTTTAGCTTTAATATTAGTCACTTGACCGCTGAAATTGGTGTCTTTATCTTGAATAAACTCCTCTGATAAAACTTCTACCCCATTTTCAGCCAAGGCCTTCTTAAACACTTCTGTTTGTCCTACACTATAATCATTGTTTTTAGAAGTTACAATACAGACATTGTTCCAGCCTAAGTTTTCTTTTACATATTTTACAACTGCCGGCGCAGCCACAGAGTCTAGCAAAGTGTTACGGTAAATGTAGTCCCCGATTTCTACTACTCCTGCCCCTACAGCTCCGGCAGAAAGTAATAC
>JAAYGJ010000052.1 GCA_012727745.1 Clostridia bacterium
ATCCCGGGAATGAAACCGCCGACAATGGACCTTTCCACTACAGCGGGATTTGCGATTACTACCATTATTATTGTGCAAATAATTGGCATCCGCAAACGTGGATTAGTCGGCTATATCCGCCATTTTTTCCAACCGGTACCCTTCCTGTTCCCCTTAAACATAGTTGAGGAGCTGGTAAAACCGGTATCCCTTTCCCTCCGTCTTTTCGGCAACATGTTTGGTGAGGAGATGGTGGTGGTTATCCTGTTCCTGTTGCTACCTTTCCTGTTGCCTACCCCGGTGATGTTCCTGGGACTCCTGATGGGGTTTATCCAGGCCTTTGTTTTTACTTTGTTGACCATTACTTACATCAGTGCATTCATTCATGGACATTAGAACAGGCTATATTTAGCAGAGAACTAGCAATAGTGTCAATTATACGAGCTAGAGGCATTAAATTGAACTGGTAAACCGGTTTCAATTTCACATCTCACTTCATACATTCCACTTCTAATATACAAAGGAGGATACATATGACTTCAGCATTAGGTTTTGTCGGCGTTGGTCTGGCTATCGGTTTGGCTGCCCTGGGCTCAGCCCTCGGTCAGGGCTATGCTACCAGAGGAGCTATGGAGGGTATTGCCCGCCAGCCGGAAGCCGGTGGTGACATCCGTACCACTCTGTTGTTAGCCCTGGCTTTTATGGAAGCCCTGACGCTCTTTTCCTTCGTTATTGCCATCTTAATGTGGACCAAACTTTAGGGGCAGGACGGGCGAATAGGACGGCAGAACGCCCTTATTCGCCCTTGCCCTACTGGCAATAGTGGAAGGAGGTAGGAAATGGAGGCTATTTTTGATGCTCTAAGTCTGGATTTATGGACCCTTGGCTGGCAGGTTGTCAACCTGTTATTTGTCATGGGTGTCCTTTATTATTTCCTGCATAAGCCCCTGGGTAGAATCCTGGCTGAACGGGAAGCAAAAATAGAAGGCAGCCTTAACGAGGCAGCCTTGGCTAAAGAAAAAGCACAAAGCATGCTGGCCGAATACCAGCAACAACTTGCCAATGCCCGCCAGGAAGCCCAGGACATCCTCGACCGGGCGGCTAAAATGGCGGATGAAACTAAAGAGCAAATAATAAGCAAAGCCCGGGAAGAAGCCAACCGTACTCTGGAACAGGCCCAAGCCGAAATCGAAAATGAGAAAGTCAAGGCCCTGGCAGCTATCCGTAGCGAGGCGGCTACTCTGGCTATTATGGCTGCCGGCAAAGTGCTGGAACGATCTTTAACTACTGAGGACCAGATAAGGTTGGCTCGCGAAGCAGTAGCTGAAATGGAGCGGTTGCAATGAGCACACAAGCCATAGCCCGCCGTTATGCCGGCGCCCTCTTTGAGGCAGCCAGGGAAAAGGGTGATCCCTTAGAATTTGCCTCCGCCCTGGAACAGGTCAGCCGGACTCTGGACGAAAATGCAGACTTTCGCCGCTTAATTTACCACCGGCTTTTCCCTGTGCGGGAGAAACAAAAAATTATGGTGGCTGCATTCCCTGATTTTAACCCGCTGCTGATGAATTTTCTCAACCTGGTGCTATATAAGGGCCGCGAACGGGCCCTTCCGGAGATAGCCCTTCAGTTCCGCCGCCTGGTGGACCGGGAAAACAAGGTTATGCCGGTAGAACTGCGTTCAGCAGTGCCTTTGCCGGAGGAGGTTACAGCAGCTTTAAAACAGCGCCTGGCGGAAATAACCGGGCACAAAATCCGTCTTCATAATAAAATAGATCCGGCAATCCTGGGAGGGATAATAATCCGCCTGGGAGACCGGGTGCTTGATGCCAGCTTGAAGAAAAAACTGGAGCTAATGGCTCTACACTTGAAAAAGGCTTAAAATGGTAGAGCAAAGGGGTGAAAAGTTGCTTTGAGCATTAGACCTGATGAAATCACGAATATACTTAAAAACCAAATTGAACAATACCAGCTTGAGGTAGAGGTAGCCGATATTGGTACCGTAACCCAGGTTGGCGACGGCATTGCCAGGATTTACGGCCTTGACCAGGCCATGGCCGGCGAGCTGCTGGAGTTTCCCGGTGATGTCTACGGTATGGTTTTAAACCTGGAAGAAGATAATGTTGGCTCAGTTATCTTGGGCCCTTACACTCATATTAAAGAAGGCGATCAGGTCAAACGTACCGGCCGCATCGTAGAGGTGCCGGTTGGTGAAGCCCTGATTGGCCGGGTGGTCAATGCTATGGGTCAGCCAGTAGACGGCAAAGGCCCCATCAAGACCGATAAATTTCGCCCTGTTGAGTCGCCTGCGCCTGGCGTTGTTTACCGCCAGCCGGTGAATGTGCCTTTGCAGACCGGCTTAAAAGCCATTGACTCAATGGTGCCGATTGGGCGCGGCCAGCGGGAGCTGATCATCGGCGACCGCCAGACAGGCAAAACAGCCCTGGCTGTTGATACGATTATCAATCAAAAAGGGCAGGATGTAATCTGCATCTATGTTGCCATTGGCCAGAAAGCTTCTACGGTGGCCGGCGTCGTGCAGCGCCTGCAAGAAACGGGAGCCATGGATTATACCATCGTTGTTACTGCCGGGGCCAGCGAACCGGCACCGATGCTTTATATTGCTCCCTATTCAGGTTGCGCTATGGGCGAATATTTCATGTACGAGCAGCACCGGGATGTGCTCTGCATTTATGACGACCTGTCCAAACAGGCGGCTGCTTACCGGGAACTGTCTTTATTGCTGCGGCGGCCGCCAGGACGGGAGGCCTTCCCCGGGGACGTTTTTTATCTCCACTCTCGTTTGCTGGAACGGGCAGCCCGTTTAAGTGACAGCATGGGCGGCGGTTCGCTGACCGCACTGCCGGTAATTGAGACCCAGGCCGGAGACGTATCAGCTTATATTCCCACCAACGTTATTTCCATCACTGACGGCCAGATCTTCCTGGAATCTGACCTCTTTTACGCCGGGCAGCGGCCGGCTATCAACGTCGGTATTTCCGTTTCCCGTGTGGGTGGTGCTGCCCAGATTAAGGCTATGAAACAGGTAGCCGGGCGCTTGCGTATTGACCTGGCCCAGTATCGTGAGCTGGCAGCCTTTGCCCAGTTCGGCTCTGACCTGGATAAGGTTACCCAGGCCCGTCTGGCTCGCGGTGAGCGCATGATGGAAATATTAAAACAGGATCAGTACCAGCCCATGCCGGTTGAAGAGCAAGTGATTGTCCTTTATGCTGCTATTAACGGTTTTCTCGATGACCTGCCAGTTGAACGCATACGTCCTTTTGAGCAAGGATTCTTGCGCTTCATGCGCAGCGAGCGTCCCGAGGTGCTGGCAGCTATCCGGGAAAAACGGGAGCTGGATGACAGCCTGAATGAGCAGATTGAAAAGTGCATTGAAAATTTTAAAAGCAGCTTTACGGCTGCCGGAGAATCTTAAGGTGGTGAGCCGCTATGGCCTGTATGCGTGACCTGAAGCGCCGCATTCGCAGCATTAGCAATATCCAGCATATCACCCGCGCCATGAAGATGGTTGCGGCCTCCAAGCTGCGTCGGGCTCAGATCAATGTTACGGCAACCCGGCCTTACACCTACAAACTGGAGGAAGTTATCGGCCGCCTGATTGCTACTGTAGACCCGGAGACTCAGCCTCTGATGGCACCCAGGGAAGTTAAAAAAGTGGGGTATGTTTTGCTTACCTCTGACCGCGGCCTGGCCGGAGGTTACAATGCCAGCCTGATCCGTTTGACCGATGAGCACCTGCAAGCGCAAAAGCATGCCACCACCCTTGTGGCGGTCGGACGAAAAGGTAGGGACTATTTCCGGCGCCGGCAGGTAGAGATTGCTGCCAGCTACACAGAGCTGGGGGATATACCTGACATGTTCCAGGCCCGGGAGCTGGCCCGGCAGTTAATGGACCTCTACCTGTCCGGTGCGGTAGATGAGCTGCACCTGGTGTACAGCCGTTTTTATTCAGCAATTCGTAACGTACCGCGAGTGGAACAACTGTTGCCCCTTGCTCCCCGAAAAGGGGAGGCAGGCGCTGAGGGAGAATATATTTATGAACCTTCACCGGAAATTGTGCTCCGTTCCCTGCTGCCCCGTTATTGCGAGATAAAAGTCTACCAGGCCCTGCTAGAGGCCAAGGCCAGTGAACACGGGGCCCGCATGACGGCTATGGACAACGCCACCAAGAACGCCGGCGAAATGATCGATATGTTTACCCTGTCCTTCAATAGAGCTCGTCAGGCTGCTATCACCAGGGAAATTACGGAGGTTGTAGCCGGGGCCGACGCATTGAAGTAAAGGAGGGATAAGATATGAACCAGGGACAAGTAGTGCAGGTTATTGGCCCGGTGGTTGACGTAGAATTTGCCAGCGACCAGCTGCCTGACCTGTATAATGCTATAGTTATAAAAACTGATAAAATCAACGTCACTATGGAAGCGATGCAGCACCTGGGTAATAACACTGTCCGCTGTGTGGCATTGTCCTCCACTGACGGCTTGCAGCGGGGTATGCTCGCCGTTGACACGGGAGCGCCTATTACTGTTCCGGTAGGCCGCGAAACCCTGGGCAGGTTGTTTAACGTTTTGGGCGAGCCCATTGACGAGCAGGGACCGGTGGACGCTAAGGAAAGACTGCCTATCCACCGGCCAGCGCCCGGTTTTGAAGACCTGGAGCCTTCAACGGAAATACTGGAGACGGGGATAAAAGTCGTCGACCTCCTGGCTCCCTATGCCAAAGGCGGCAAAATCGGCCTCTTCGGCGGCGCCGGGGTTGGTAAAACCGTACTGATTATGGAACTCATCCGCAATATCGCCTACGAACACGGCGGTTTTTCCGTATTTTCAGGTGTGGGTGAACGCACCCGCGAAGGTAATGACCTTTACCTGGAAATGAAAGAATCGGGAGTTATTGACAAGACTGCTCTGGTATTCGGCCAGATGAATGAGCCTCCGGGAGCCCGCCTGCGGGCAGGTTTAACCGGCTTGACGATCGCTGAGTATTTTCGCGATGTAGAAGGGCAGGATGTCCTGCTGTTTATTGACAATATTTTCCGCTTTGTCCAGGCCGGTTCCGAAGTGTCAGCTTTGCTGGGCCGGATGCCTTCTGCTGTGGGTTACCAGCCGACTCTGGCCACTGAGATGGGAGCTCTGCAAGAACGGATTACCTCCACCCGCAAAGGCTCCATCACTTCCGTCCAGGCTATCTATGTCCCGGCTGACGACCTGACCGACCCGGCGCCGGCAACTACCTTTGCCCACCTGGACGCCACTACGGTCCTGTCGCGGGCTATCGCCGAGCTGGGCATTTACCCGGCAGTGGACCCCCTTGACTCTACTTCCCGTATCCTTGATCCCCGCGTCGTGGGAGAAGAGCACTACCAGGTGGCCCGGGGAGTGCAGCAGGTACTGCAGCGCTATAAAGAGCTTCAAGATATTATCGCCATCCTCGGCATGGACGAACTTTCCGAGGAGGACAAACTGACGGTAGCCCGGGCGCGTAAAATACAGCGTTTCCTGTCCCAGCCCTTCCACGTGGCCGAGGCCTTTACCGGCCAGCCGGGCGTTTATGTGCCATTGAAGGAAACTGTGCGCGGCTTCAAGGAGATCCTGGAAGGCAAACATGACGATTTGCCGGAGCAGGCTTTCTTTATGGTGGGTACTATTGAAGAAGCCGTCAAGAAGGGCCAGGAGCTGATGTAGATGCCGGCCTTAATGCTGGAAGTTATCACTCCCGAGAAAATAGTTTTAAAGACAGAGGCTGCTTCTGTGACTGCCCCCGGTATACAGGGCTATCTCGGGGTTCTGCCCCGGCATGCCCCTTTGATTACTCCCCTCAAGGCCGGAGTAGTGACTTATAGCCGGGAAGGGTCAGAAGCAGAGCGACTGGCTGTTTCCGGCGGTTTTCTGGAAGCAGGTGCCGATCGGGTAGTTATCCTGGCAGATACCGCCGAAAAGGCGACAGATATCGATGTTGAACGGGCCCGCCAGGCTAAAGAACGGGCAGAGAAGCGTCTGCGGGAACGGCCTGCCAACCTTGACGTCGCCCGGGCCGAAGCAGCCTTGCAGCGGGCCTTGGCCCGGCTTAAGGCTGCCGGTGTTTGCTGAGGAGCGCGTTTATTCTGATAGCCCCCTGGTAAGAATAGGTATGATACTAATCTGCAAGGGGGCTAATATTTTGTACTGGCACTGGTTTAAATCCCTGCGTTATAATTTTAAATTATTTCTGCTGTTTCTACTGCTTTTGAGTTTTAGCAGCGGCATGCTTTTGTCCCGCCAGCTGTTTGCCGGGACAGAGAGACAGCTACTGCCTGATAGCCAGGCAGCTATTGAGCAAGAATATAGCAGCGCCGCAGATCCGGTCCCGGGCATGTTGCTGACGGCAGTTGCCGCCAGCGGCGCCCGCCTGGACAGCGTTAATCTGGAAGCGTGGGCCAGCCTGAAGCCCGATTTTTTATCCGCAGCAACGGTACAGCAACTGGCCCGCCAGGTGGCCCGTGCTTTGGGGCTGGACCTGGATGCCGGGCTGACAGAATATAACGAAGAAAATTTCCATGCCGTATTCTGGGAAGGGGAAATAGAAACAGGGGTGAAACTGTACTTTTCTTTACAGAGCCTTAAAGGCAGCGAGGAAGACAGCGAAACCTACCTGCTGGTAAACCTGGCAGGCAACCCTAGCGAGGGGGAGGGGCAGCTCATAAAATGGCGGCAAAAAGTTGAGGCAGCCTTTTCCCCCTGGCAGGTACAGCCTCAGCTGACCTACAGCCTGACGGGTGTTATCCCCGGCAAACTCAGCCCCGTGGAAAGAAAACAGCGGGCGCAGGCGGTGCTGGCAGCCCTGCAAGCAGAAGAGATTGAGGGACTTGAAGACGATATGCTGATATCCCTCAGCGCTTATTCACCCCATTTACCCATTTCTTTATATGTTGCCGGCCGGCCGGTAAACGCCAATGTTGCCCTGCGCTACCATGATAGCGATGGAAATACCTATATCCATTTAGGTTCACCTCTATTGGGTGGCGGATATTAAAGGCTGTATGTTAACTACAAAGTATGCTATAATTGAATTTAAATTCGATGCGTTAAACGCTGAAGGGGCTATGAGAAATTGGAGGTAATCGTAATTCAGGGCCAGTCTCGCCTGCAGGGACGGGTGACTATCAGCGGCTCTAAAAATGCCGTCCTGCCGGTTTTAGCTGCCTGTCTGCTGACAGAGGAAGAATGCTACCTGGAGGATATCCCCCGCCTGGTTGATGTTGATACTATGGGTGGCGTTATCGGCGAAATGGGGTGCTCGATTTATCCTGAGGGGGTTAACGGGCTACGCATAAATGCAGGCTCACTCCGCAGCGTCGAGCCACCTTATGAATATGTACGCCGTATGCGGGCTTCTTTTCTGGTCATGGGACCTCTTCTGGGCCGTATCGGCCGGGTAAAAATATCGCTGCCAGGGGGATGCGCCATTGGCGCCCGCCCTATTGATCTCCATCTTAAAGGCATGGCAGCACTGGGGGCCAGCATCAAAGTCAGCAAAGGCTATGTCGAAGCTGAGGCGACCCGTTTGAAAGGGGCGTCAATATACCTCGACTATCCCAGTGTGGGCGCAACCGAGAACATTATGATGGCTGCTGCTCTGGCCGAGGGCACCACCGTTATTGAGAACGCTGCTGGTGAGCCGGAAATAGTAGACCTGGCGAACCTAATCAATAATATGGGTGGCCATGTGACCGGCGCCGGGACAAGGGTTATCAAGATCGAAGGGGTCAAAAAACTTCACGGCGCCCGCCATGCTGTTATCCCCGACCGGATAGAAGCGGCGACCTTTATGATTGCTGCCGCTGCGACCGGGGGTGACGTTTTTCTGGAGAACGTCATCCCCCCCCACTTAAAAGCAGTTATGGCCAAGCTCAGTGAAACCGGAGCGTCGCTGCAGGAGGAAGACAGCGGTATTAGAGTACGGGCTGACCTGCCCCTAAAAGCGGTTGATATTAAAACTATGCCTTATCCCGGCTTCCCTACCGACATGCAGGCCCAGTTTATGGCCCTGCTGACTACCGCCCGGGGCAGCAGCGTAATTACTGAAACAGTATTTGAAAACCGTTTTATGCACGTCAACGAACTGAAAAGAATGGGAGCCAATATTGTTATCGAAGGCCACTGCGCTGTTGTCAAAGGCAGAAAGTCGTTGAGCGGTGCCAAAGTAAAGGCTACCGATCTACGGGCCGGAGCAGCCCTGGTGATTGCCGGGCTGATGGCCGAAGGAGAGACGGTTATTTCCTGCGTCAATCACATTGACCGCGGCTATGAAAATATCGTCGGCAAGATGCAGGCTCTAGGTGCTAATATCAAAAGAGTACCTGCATTAAAGCATGCAGCTTTTTAAGCATAACAACCGCCCCGGCAGGGCGGTATTTTTTTATCCTCCTCAACATATAGATTTACTGCCAAGATGGTGATAAATACCAGCAAGCGGGGGAGGTGCAAGCTTGCGCAAATTAATGGGCTTAGTTGTTTTTTTTATTATTGCCGGGACAATTATCATGCCAGCGTTGATTATTGCAGGCCTGCGCCTGTTAGAAGCTCCGGTAGAGACCCAGACGGGCGAGCGCCTGGTACGGGTTTATTTACACCGGACCGGTGTAAGCAGAACCTTTCCTCTGGAAGAATACCTGGTTGGCGTAGTTGCCGGCGAGATGCCGGCCAATTTTGAAGTTGAAGCCCTGAAAGCACAGGCTATTGCCGCCCGCACTTATACCCTGAAAAAGATTGAGCAGGCCAAAGATTTGCCGGGCAGCCGCCACGAGAACGCAGACATCTGTACCGACGCCACCCACTGCCAGGCCTGGCTTGATGAGGCCAGTTTACGGCAACAGTGGGGTTTGGTAAATTACTGGCGTTATCACAAAAGAATTAAAGACGCAGTAAATGCGACCCGGGGCCTGGTTCTCACCTACCAGGGCAAACTTATTGAGCCTGTCTATCACAGCAACGGTGGCGGCCGTACCGAGAGCGCCGCTGCTGTATGGGGAGGGGATATTCCTTACCTCCAGAGTGTAGCTTCACCCTGGGATCGGGAAAGCCCCCACTACCGGGACAGCCTCAGCTTCAGCCTGCAGGAACTGGAGAACAAACTGGGCGTTAATCTATCAGCCGTACCGGCCGCCGCCCTGGCAGCGCCCTCCGGCAGTGCCATGAAAGTAATAGAACAAACACCTACCGGGCGGGTTAAAACCATCGTGATAGGCGACAAAACCTTTGCTGCTACTGAATTGCGGCAGCTGCTGGGCCTGCCTTCTACCGATTTTAGCTGGGAGGTCGCAGGGGAGCAAATAATCTTTACCACCATAGGCTATGGCCACGCTGTTGGCATGAGCCAGTACGGCGCCAACGGCATGGCTGCAGAAGGCAAAAAGTTTAATGAGATTTTAAGCCATTACTACCAGGGGGTAAAGATCGAAAGAGTCTACTAGCGACAAGAGAAAAGGAGAGGAGAACGGAGAGTCCCGGCTTAACAAGTATAGAATGGTAAATTATGGGGCAGAATTTAGCTGAGGTGATGTAGCGAATGCGGAAGATTTTGGCCTTATGCAGAAAAATTCTACCCCAAAAAGTGCCATCATTAAAATTAAGCAGGGAGCAGCTGCGGCAAGCTCTCAAAGGCAGGACCCTGTATCTGGTACTGCTATTAGCAGTCCTGGTTACCAGCATCTACCTGGTAAGCAACGACGCGGTATTTAACAAGCACGGCGTAAAGACTTACATGCTGGATAACGGGGTTAATACCGTCAGCCCGCCCCGACCCGAAGAGCCTCCGGCCGGTGCGACCACAGTACCCCCCGAATTAGAGGGACAGACCGGCGCCAATGTAGCTCCGGCTACCGCCCCGGCTGCAGAAGCAGCGGCAGAGACGGATAATGAAGGCTTACCGGCCCTCTTCGCCCCCGTAGCAGGGGAAGTAGCTGCAGGTTATGGCTTTACTTACATGCCTGCTTTTGGTGACTATCGCTTTCACCCGGGGATCGATTTTGCAGCCCCGGTAGGTAGCGAAGTCAGGTCTGCCGCTGCCGGGACAGTAAAGCAGGTAGAGTACAGTGACGAATGGAGATACCGGCTGGTAATTGATAGCGGTAACGGCTACCAGGTTGTTTACGCCCATTTAAATAACATCAGAGTTGCCAAAGGAGATAGGGTCGAAAGGGGCAGCCTCCTGGGCTTGCTGGGTGAAGCCGGGTCAGCAGAAGCCGGGACAGAAGCCCACTTACACCTGGAGCTGCTAAAAAACGGCAAAGCTATCGATCCCGCTCTGGCACTGCAATAAGTTCTTTTTTTAGCCGCCTCTCAATAAGATGATAGCGGAGTTTAAATTGGGAGGCTGCCTCATGCAAGATTATATTTATGAGAGAGTATTACAAATAGCCGCCTACATCGTAGAGTACAAGAGTACTGTGCGCCAGGCGGCTAATGTTTTTAACGTCAGCAAAAGTACTGTCCATAAAGACGTAGCTGAGCGCCTGCCGCGTATAAATCCAGTCCTTGCCCGCCAAGTACGCCGCGTCCTCGATATTAACAAGCAGGAACGGCACCTCCGGGGCGGTGAAGCTACACGAAAAAAATATAAGGAGGAATATATTTCGTAAAGTTACGACAGGATTTTTTCCCTTTCCTGGAGAATAAATAGCGAGATATGGCAAGGAAGGAAAGGGGCAATTATATATGTTTGGCATGGGGCAGGATATAGGGATAGATTTAGGCACAGCTACTGTACAGGTTTACGTGCATGGTAAAGGAATTGTCCTCAGCGAGCCGTCAGTGGTAGCTCTGGATCGCGACACGGGCCAAATCTTTGCTTACGGGGAAGAAGCCCGGCAAATGCTGGGCCGCACTCCCGGCAATATAATTGCGCTGCGGCCTTTGCGAGACGGGGTTATCGCTGATTATGATAGCACTGAAAAAATGTTGCGTTTTTTTATCCAGAAGGCCTGCGGCCGGCAGGGACTAATGCGGCCGCGGGTAATGGTCTGTATACCGTCCGGTGTTACCGGGGTTGAAGAACGGGCAGTGCGCCAGGCAGCCATCCAGGCCGGGGCCAAGCAGGCTGAAGTCATCGAGGAGCCTCTGGCAGCAGCCCTGGGGGCCGGCCTGGATATATCGGAGCCCAGCGGTTCAATGGTGGTTGACGTTGGCGGCGGCACGACCGATATAGCGGTTTTGTCCCTGGGAGGTATTGTCAGCAACATCTCCTTGCGGATAGCAGGTGATAAAATCGATGAAGCTATTGTCCGCTATGTACGCCGCGAACATAACATGATGATTGGCGAGCGCAGTGCTGAAGAGCTGAAGATGAATATCGGCACCGCAGATCTGGCAGTCAAAAGTTCCGAAGCCATGGATGTTCGCGGCCGTGACCTGCTAACCGGCCTGCCCAAGACTATCAGGGTCACAGCGCGGGAAATACACAGTGCTATCCAGGAACCGTTGCAACATATATTGAGCGGGGTCAAGGAAGTTCTTGAAAAGACGCCTCCTGAGCTGTCGTCCGACCTGATCGATAAAGGCATTGTTATGACCGGTGGCGGCTCCCTGCTAAGCGGGCTCGATACAATGCTCAGCAAAGAAACCGGCTTGCCGGTCCATATCGCTGACGAACCTGTTACTTGCGTGGCCCTGGGAACGGGCAAAGCCCTGTCCATGCTGTCGGTGTTAAAGAAGGGCAGACAAGCAAATAGAATGCGCCGGCCTTTGCGTTAGCAATTAGCTTTACGAGGAACAAAATATCAAGCCAGATTATATACTTGTATTGCTACTGCTTAACTCATTTGATATAATGTTCCTGTCCGACCGACCGTTCGGTCGGAAATTATGCTAACCCCTGTGACCCTTCTTTTTTATAGGGGAATTATTATGATGGCGTTCTTGCCCTGCTGATTGGCTTGCGGCCAAACTCGGGGGCTATTATCCAGGACCTTGTAAGTACCGCATGTGGAGAGCAGCGAGAGGGAAGAGGATAAGTCCCCCCGCAGGCGGCCGGAAGGTTTTACATTTCAAAAGATACGGGGGAGTTGAAACTGTGATGCAAGGCTGCAAACAAATTATTGCCGCGCTGGCGGTCCTTATTTTTGTGGCTCTAACGGCAGCGGGTTGCGGCAGTAACAACGTAGCGGAACAGGTGGAAGAGCCTAAGACAGCAGTGGAATTGTCTGCAGTCAGTGTGGCAGACATAGTTCAGAAGGCCCGGGTTACCGGGATGGTAAAGTCCGGTACAACCGCCCCGGTAATGGCAGCCGTACCGGCTAAGCTGGAAGCAGTCCTGGTAGACGTGGGCGATACGGTTACAGAAGGCCAGGTCGTGGCCCGTTTGGAAAGCAGCCAGCAGGAGGCTGCTCTGCTGCAGGCGCAGGCCGGGGTAGAGCAGGCCAAAGTTCAGGCCGAACTGGATGGGGAAAACCTCAAGCGTACCCAGGTACTATTTGAGGAAGGGGCCGCCTCCCAGCAGGCATTAGAAATGGCCGAGGCTGCAGTGGCCGCTTCGCAGGCGCGGCTGGTTACTGCCGAGGCTGCTCTGCAACAGGCGCAGATAGCCCTGGACAATTGCTATATAAAGGCCCCCATCAGCGGGAAGGTAGCAGCACGCTTGCTGGAACCGGGGACTATAGCTCAGGGAGCAATTCTCACTCTGGTTAGTGGCGGTGACCTCCAGGTAGAGATCGGCGTAACCGAACAGGATATCAATTACCTGCAGCCGGGGAAGGAAGTTACCGTTGAAATACCGGCAGCATCTTTATCGCAGCCGCTGATGGGGCGGGTGAGCAGCGTCAGCCCGGCAGCGGACGAACGTACCCGCCTGTTTAATGTAAATATAAAACTTGACAGCCCCCCGAAAGAAGTTAGGCCCGGCATGACCGCCGCGGTTACTTATAGCACCAGGCGGGCGGCACAGGTCATTGCTGTCCCCAAAAATGCAGTCCTAAACCGGGGTGGCCAGAACCTGGTGTTTACTGTTGTGGACGGCAGGGTAGAGGCCAGGGTAGTTTCCACAGGTATTGATGATGGGGAAAAGATAGAGATAAGCTCCGGGCTAACGGCAGAAGACAAAATTATTACTAAAGGACAGGAGTTTGTCAGTGAAGGGCAGCAGGTAGAAGTAGTGAGCGGGGGGCCGCAGTCATGAACCTGATCCAGCGTATTATCAGGCGCCCGGTAGCGCTGGCCATGGTTGTCTTAGTAGCCGTACTACTGGGGACTATTTCGCTGTCGCGTTTAAAGATAGACCTTTTACCCGAGTTCAAAATGCCCTATGCGGTAGTTATTAGTAGCTATGCCGGAGCCGGCCCCGAGGAAGTTGAGAAATCAGTCACCCGTCCCCTGGAAGAGGTTATGGGGACAGTACAGGGCATAAAAAATATATATTCCTACAGCAGTACCGGGTCGTCAATTGTATTGCTGGAGTTTGAATGGGGCCAGGATTTGGATTTTGCCACCCTGGACATCCGTGAGAAGATTGACCTGGTGCAGATGATGTTACCTGACGGTGTGGATAAACCTACCGTCATGAAAATGGACCCCAACATAATGCCTGTACTGGTCCTGGCCATGCATGGCGACATGGACCAACAGCGGCTGAAAGACCTGGCTGAAAACGTGGTCAAAAACCGCCTGGAACGCCTGGATGGCGTAGCTTCAGTAAGTGTAGTCGGCGGTTTGCAAAGGGAAATACAGGTCCTGGTGGACACAGTACAGCTCCACAGCTACGGCCTGTCCATAAGCCAGGTGGTCCAGGCCCTGCAGATGGAAAACAATACCTTTGCCGCCGGCAAAGTTGCTGATGCCGGCAAAGACGTGCTGGTACGGGTTAGCGGGGAATTCAGCGATCTGGACCAGATCCGGCAGGTATCCCTGACAACGGCCAGGGGAACGGTGCATCTGGGGGATATTGCCGAAGTTCGCGATTATCATCAGGAACAGGAGAGTATAGCCCTTTATAATGGCCAGCCGGCTATCGGTCTCTCCATTCAAAAACAGAGCGGCGCCAATTCAGTAGAGGTATCCCGGGCAGTAAAAGCAGCCCTGCAGGAACTACAAAATGACCTGCCGCCCGGAGTAGCTATCGAAACGGCGATGGACCAGTCCGAATACGTAGAGGCAGCCATTAGCGGCGTCTACCGGGATATGCTCCTGGGCGGGCTGCTGGCGATGTTGATTATCTTTATCTTTTTGCGCAACCTGCGCGGTACCGTGGTTATCGGTCTGACTATACCAATAGCAGTCATAACCACCTTTGTCTTAATTTATTTCAATAATTTGACCTTGAACCTGTTGACCCTGGGTGGATTGTCCCTGGGTGTGGGCCGCATGGTTGATGACGCTATTGTGGTTTTTGATAATATTTACCGCCACCGTCAGGGCGGCAAAGATGCTATGACGGCAGCCGCTTCCGGCACCCAGCAAGTGATTACGGCAGTGACGGCGGCTACCCTGACGACCGTAGCAGTCTTTTTACCGATAGCTTTTGTGCGCGGTCTGGCAGCGGAAATATTCGCTCCCCTGGCCTTGACCGTGTCCTTTTCCTTGCTGGCCTCCCTGGCGGTTTCCCTGACGGTAACCCCTACAGTGGCAGCCAGGATCCTTGCTGCGCCGCTGCCGCCGGAGCCACAACGGGCTGCCGGCTTCTGGGGCAATATTAAAAGCGGTTTCTGGCTGAACAACCTCGGCAATAACTACAGTCGCCTGCTGGCCTGGGCCTTGGACCACCGCCTGCTGGTCGTGGTGGTAGTAACATTGATCTTTGCTGGCAGCCTGGCCCTCATTCCGGCAGTTGGGGTGGAATTTATGCCTGCCACCGACGAGGGGACTATCAGCGTTACCATTGAACTGCCCCGGGGCAGCCAATTGGAGGCTACGCTGGCGGTAGCCGAACAGGTAGCAGAGCTGGCCCGCAAACAACCTGAAGTGACAGATATTTACCTGCAAGTCGGCGGCGGCGGGATGATGTCCACGGAAGGTGAGTCCGCGGAAACCGCCAGTTTAACTATCGAACTGCTTCCTTTGAAAGAACGCCGTCGCAGCTCGGAGGAAGTAGCCATTGCCTTGCGCCAGGATACGGCAAAAATTGCCGGCGCCCAAATTACCGTTACACCATCCAGCTTCTTTGGGACCGAAATGCTCGGCAGCCCGGTGCAGGTTGATATTAGCGGTTCGGACCTGGAGGTACTGGAGGAGCTGTCTACCGTCGTCCAGCAGGCCGTCGAACAGGTGCCGGGGACCGTCGCGGTGAAAAACAGTATTACCGAAGGCCGGCCCCAGCTGCAGGTTGTAATCGACCGGGAAAAGGCTGCTCTGTATGACCTTAATGTTTATCAAATAGGGAGCTCGGTTGCTACTGCGGTTAAAGGGCAGGTGGCTAACCGTTACCGCATCGATGGGGAAGAATATGATGTGCGGGTAATCCTGCCCAAAGAAGAACGCCAGAATATTAGCGACCTGGCCAACCTGACAGTGCTTAGCCCGCTGGGCGTCCAGGTGCCGTTAAAAGAACTGGCCGAGCTCAAGATGGATACTACCCCCATCACCATCAGCCGTTATAACCAGGACCGGGTGGTCAGCATCACCGCTGATTTGAGCGGCCGCCCCCTGGCAGAAGTAATGGCCGACATCAAAACTGCGGTTGATAAAATCAATTTGCCGCAAGGTTACAGTGTAGCTTACATGGGCCAAAGTGAAGCTATGAGTGAGACCTTTGGCGAACTGGGGATAGCCCTGTTACTGGCAGTAGTGCTGGTCTACATGGTCATGGCCGCCCAGTTTGAATCCCTCTTTTATCCCTTTGTTATCATGTTTGCCATCCCTGTCTCCCTGGTGGGGGTGGTATTGGCCCTGCTTATAAGCGGCCGTACTTTTAACATCGTCGCTTTTATGGGCGTCATTATGATGTGCGGGATTGTCCTCTCCAATGCCATTATCCTGGTGGACTACATCAACATCCTTCGCCGTGAAGGCACTCCCCGGCGGAAAGCAATTGTAGAAGCCGGCAGGACCCGTCTGCGGCCCATCCTGATGACCACTCTCACCACCATTCTGGCCATGGCGCCCCTGGCAACCGGCATTGGTGAGGGGGCGGAAATGGAAGCCGGCCTGGCAACAGCCGTTATCGGCGGTTTAACCGCTTCAACCGTTTTAACCCTGGTGTTAGTGCCGGTCCTTTATACCATACTAGAGGATCTGGGCCGGCGCCTGGCCGTGCTGTTGCGGCTGGAAAAGCGACAGCACCATAACGCCGGGGCATAGTTTGAAAGGCAAGAGGCAGGAGGCAAGAGACATACAAGAGGCAAGAGCCGGGAGACGAGAAGCAAGAAGCAGGGAGCAAGAAGTAAGACAGAAGGCAGAGGAAGGGTGAGGCTGCTCTGAAAGAACCTCGCTTAAGAGAAAAAAAGCCTGAGCAGGGGAGGGAAGCCAGGGTGACATGGGAAACAGAAGACAAGCGCCAGCAGATACTGGCGGCGGCTACTCGGGTGTTTGCCGCCCGGGGTTACCACCAGGCTAAAATAGCTGATATAGCTGCTGCTGCCGGGGTGGGGAAGGGGACGGTTTACGAGTACTATGCCAGCAAAAAGGATTTATTCCAGCAAATGCTACTGCACCTCTTCACCAGCTATCTAGCTTACCTAAAAAAAATAAGTGCCGAGCAAACTGGACTGGAAGTGTTCTTACAGCGCCTGCTCAGGAGCAGCCTTGACTACTTCTGGGAAAATCGGGAAATTGCCGGAATTATCATGAGTACCCCGCCGCCCCTTGATTCAAGAACGCAGGCCCTGCTTATTAAAGTTAAGGCCGAGATAGACCAGTGCCTCAGCAGCCACCTTCAGGCCGCCATCGAGCGAGGCGAGATGCGGCCGTTGCCGCCGGGCCTGCTGGCGGCTATGTTAACCGGGCTGACCGCTGCCTTGAATCATTATCTTGCTTTAAACCAGCAGTTTTCGGCAACAGAAAAGGAGCCGGATCTGGACGCGATAGTAGTCCAGGCAGTGGATTTTATTATGAACGGGGTCGCAATTAGATAAAGATGACTCTCTCAAATGGGGTGACGAGCAAGTCTGGAGATGAATCTGTTCAGGGGCCGTTGTATTATGTTAATCTAATCTTGCTGCTGTTGCCGGGCGGCTTCAAAACAGCCCCGACAGCAAAAATTTGAGACAAAAAAAGTACGCGGGTCCTGCAGACCCGCGTACTTCTCCTCCCGCAATACTCTAGACCACAAATCTTTTTGGAAATCTGGCCCGGTGCTTGAGCTTACTTTTACCCAGTTCGAGCTGTTCGTCAATATCCATAATTCTGACGAGCAGGTAGGGCCGCTCCTTTTCAGGGGCGTAAGTCCACTGCTCCAAAAGCCCTTTCCGTTCGCGGAGGAGATTGCGCTGGATTTCTTTAGTCACCTCTGGTGCCTCCTTTCTCTCTATTTAAGTAAGTAAGTATGATTAGGAAATATCTGCTATTGATTGATAAATAGTATTTCACATTTCCTTCACACTTATTATACCACAAAAACAGCCACTTTGTGAATTATATCATAAGAAAAAATTTAAACTATTTCTGAAGCTCTAATAAAAGGTAACAAAAATTTGTCGTCGAAACTTATCTGTTATAATAAAGTTACCTGTGCGGAGAGTCCGGAGGCAGACTGCTCCGCCGGGAGCAATCTGTCAGGTGCTCCATTGCAAAACATTATAATAGTATACGACATTTATAAAGGAAGGTCAAGCCCATGAAACAACAAAATTATAATTCCTGGCGCCTTATTCCAGCCTTGAGCCTGTTTGTGATTTTACTTGTCTATTTTGCCGTCCAGGCTGTCCAGGCCGGTGGAGCTGAGCCTGGCAGCAGCCAGGACCCGCTGGTGACCAAATCTTATGTTGACAATTACGTCCAGAGCCGCTCCCGTGAGTTGCAGGACCAGCTCGCAGCCCTCACCCGGCAAATAAACGCCCTGGAAGCACGGCTGGCTGCGCTGGAGGGGCAGGCACCCAAGCCCCTGCCCCAACCCGGCCCCTCCCCCGCCCCCGGGCCGGCACCGGCACCCGGGACAGGGACAGAAA
>JAAYGJ010000053.1 GCA_012727745.1 Clostridia bacterium
CCCCCAGAACGGCTGCCCAAACCGGGTATGGACAGCATCTGCCGCAGACCGGGCGGCACTTCCTGGCGCAGCTTATTTAAAAAAGTCGATTGGCCGCTACTCAGCAGCTCGGCTATTTTCGCGGCCAGGTTTTTGCCGACCCCGGGTATTTCCTGCAGAGCACCCCGGGCGTAAAGGTCGGCAGCCTCTGTTTCCAGGCTTTCCAGGGCCCGGGCAGCCCGGTAATAAGCCCGAACCTTAAAGTGATTTTCTCCCTTTAATTCCAGTAATTCGCCCATCTCGGTCAAGGCCCAGGCTAATTCAAGGTTGGTCAAGCACGCTTTTCCTCCTGTATCAGCTTTACCAGAGTGTCATAGTCCTGCTGCACTTTGTGCAGCTCATCAGCAATATTCAGCGCTGTGAGCACCGCCAGTTTTTGCTCCGTCAAGTGGGGAAATCTCTGCCCCACCTGCCGCATTTTCTTGTCTACATAGGCCGCCAGCTCCCGGATGTACTCCGGGGCCTCACCTTTGACTGCATACTCACAGCCATTAATAACAACAACGGTCCGTCCCGAATTAAGCTCTTCCTTTTCTCTCTGCGGCAAGTTCAACCCTCCCCACCAGGGCATTATCTGCCTATCTCTTTCGGCTTAAAGGACAAAAATTCCTGCCAGGCTGGTAATTTATTGCTGGCGCAGGGTTGCGGCCAGTTTTTGCTGCAGAGCTTTTTGCACCTGCTCCAGGGAAGCATTGACCTCAGCGTCAGTCAGGGTGCGATCTGCCAGTTGGTACACCAGGGAATAGGCCAGGCTCTTGTAACCGGCTGGTACAGGGTCTCCCTGGTAGACGTCAAAAAGGGTAAGGCTGGTGAGCATTTCGCCCGCTGCTTCTTTGATCACAGCGCTCACTGCCGCTGCCGGTGTTTCGGCCTCGACTACCACTGCCAGGTCCCGTTCGACGGCCGGGTAACGGGGCAAAGGCTGGTAAGCACTTTTTGGCTGCATCAGTCCGGCGACAACATCCCAATCCAGCTCAAAAACACAGGCCCGGGCCGGCAGTGAAACAGCATCTTGAACGTCAGGGTGGAGCTCGCCCAGGAAACCGAGCAAGGTCTCCCCTGCTTTTACTGTTGCTGCCCGGCCGGGATGGAGAAAGGGATATTCACCCGTTGCTTCCCAGCTAATATCTTTAAGCTGCAGCAGGTCCAGGATGTTGGCCAGCACGCCCTTTAAATAGAAGAAATCCATCTCTTCAGCAGGCCAACTCCAGCCACGGCTGCTGCTGCCCATTACCAGGCCTCCTAAGCGCAGCATCTCATGGGGTAACAGCTCCCCTGAGGGGGCAAATACCCGCCCCAGTTCGTAAATGGCTACCGGCATTACCCGGCGGCCGGCATTACGGGCAGCCACTTCCAACAGGCCCGGCAGCAGGGAGGGCCGCATCAGGCTTTGTTCTTCCCTTAAGGGGTTATGAATTTTTACCGTCTGCCGCCAGGGATGGTCCGCCGCCAGCTGCAACTGATCCAGCGCCCGGGGACCAATAAAGCTGTAAGTGATAACCTCAGCCAGGCCGGAAGCTGCTGCCGCTTCACGCCCGGCTTCTTCGCGGCGCTGGGCCGGGGTTTGTTTCACCCTGGCAGTAATATTGCCCGGCAGGGATACAGGAATGCGGTTATAACCATACAGGCGGGCAATTTCTTCCACCAGGTCCACTTCCTGGGTCAGATCGCCCCGGTAGGCCGGGATCGTAACGCTAAAAATCGGTGTGCTAGACCTGTGGGCAGCGCTATCGCCCCTTGCAGATTGGCTGTCCCCGTACTCGTTACCTGCCTGTGATGGCGCTTTAACCTTTACCTCCAGCTGCAGCCGCTCCAGCAGTTCTTTCATCTTCTCCGGTGCTATCTCAGTACCCAGCAGATAGTTTACCCGTTCAGGTCGCAACTCAATAGTAACTGGCCGGTACGGCCGCACATAGCAGTCTATTCTACCCTTCGCCACTTTGCCGCCGGCCAGTTCGGCCATTAACTGCGCCGCCCGGTCGGCAGCTCTGGCTGCTCCTTCCAGGTTGACACCCCGTTCAAAGCGCAGCGAAGACTCGGAACGCAAACCCAGCTTACGGGAAGTGCGGCGGATAGAAGCGCCGTCAAAATGGGCTGACTCGATAAGGATTCTAGTTGTTTTAGCCGTGATTTCTGAATCGAAACCACCCATAACTCCTGCCACAGCCACCGGCCCGGCGCCGTCGGCAATAATTAGCATCTCCGGGTCCAGCTCCCGTTCAACTTCGTCCAGGGTCATAATTTTTTCTC
>JAAYGJ010000054.1 GCA_012727745.1 Clostridia bacterium
GGCTGGCCCTGGCCGGGGCTGAGCTGCTGGTACGCACACTGGACCTGGTGGCAGCGGGTACTGCTCCCCGGCAGGTGCAGGATGAAACTCTGGCAACTTATGCTCCCAGTTTGAAACCCGACGAAGAAATAATCAGGTGGGAGCAGCCGGCAGAAGTGATTTATAACCAAATCCGGGGATTGAATCCCTGGCCCGGGGCCTATACCTGGCGGGGAGGTGCTCGCCTAAAGGTATATGGAGCCAGGATTGTTGACAGATTAACTACGGGAGTACCAGGTCAGCTTGTGGCTACGACTGGGGACGGTTTTATTGTTCAAACGGGCCTGGGCCAGGTATTGCTCACTCAAGTTCAGCCAGCCGGGAAAAAAATAATGCCGGCAGCTGCTTACCTGCGGGGCTATCCCCTAGCTAAAGGGGAGGTGCTGGGGTGCGGATAAAAAAACGCCTTTTTATTGGCCTGCTGATTTTAAGCCTTGTTTTTATAACGGCAGTATTGGCAGGGGGCTGGTACCTGGGTTGGTACTTAATGGCCAATAACGAAATACTCTTTAATCGCATCCTGCTGGCACTAGGTATTTTTACCCTGGTAATCATACTGTTGCTTATTGCCCTGGGTATTGTCGGGCTGGTATTGATAATCTGGCGGGGGCGTAACCAGTCGCTCTTACAGCGTTTGGGCTTAATGGCAGTCAATGCCCTTTTTCCTATTGCCCTGGCACTTGGTTCACGTCTGGGAGTTAAGCAAGCAACGATTAAAGCTTCGTTTATTGAAATGAACAACCAGCTTGTTCGCTTGCGCGGGCTGGTAGTTAAACCGGACAAAATCTTAATTTTGGCCCCCCATTGCTTACAATGGAGCGGCTGTCCCCACAAGATAACTATTGATGCAAACAATTGCCGCCGTTGTGGCAAATGTCCAATTCACAATTTGCATTACCTGGTAGACAAATATGGGGTTGCCCTGGCCGTTGCTACTGGAGGCACTCTGGCCAGGCATTTTGTCAAGCAATACCATCCCCAGGCGGTAGTAGCAATTGCCTGCGAGCGAGATTTAACCAGCGGCATCCAGGATACTCAGCCCTTGGCGGTTCTAGGAATTTTAAACGAACGCCCTAATGGCCCCTGCCTTGATACGCAGGTTAACTTAAAACGAGTCGAAGAGGCAATTCAATTTTTCCTTTATCCCCGAATGATTAAGGAGTCACAAATGCAGGGTGAAAGCTGGCATGTAGAGAGCAGCATATAGAAAATGTGAGCCGTGGTGGATGGGAGGTGTGATTGGGTGCCCCGAAGACCGGCTTTTTCAGCGCGGGAGGCTGCCTTGCAGCTTGTCTTTCGGGTAACAGAGCAGGGTGCCTACGCCAGCCTGGCTATGAATGAAATATTGCGTACAGGGAAGCTGGAGAACCGGGAACGGGCGCTGGCAACTGAACTGGCTTATTGTACGGTGAAGGCCTGGCAAACCCTGGACTGGGCCCTGGGGCTTTTTTTAAAACGTCCTCTGGCTAAACTTCCTCCCTGGATACGCTGCCTTTTGCGGCTGGGTGCCGCCCAGTTGCTTTATATGCCGCGAATTCCGGCAAGGGCAGCAATTTACGAAACAGTGGAGCTGGCCAAGAAATATGGCCATCGTGGTACGGTGAGTCTGGTAAATGGGGTGTTACGTAGCCTGGCCAGAACAGAAGGGAATTTACCTTATCCCGATGCTAGGACTGAGCCCGTTGACTATCTGGCGTTGCGTTATTATCACCCACACTGGTTAGTGAGACAGTGGCTGCAGCAATTTGGTTACGAGGAGACGGAAGCTCTCTGTCAGATAAATAACGAGCCGCCTCCGGTTGTTGTGCGTGTTAATACCCTGAAAACCACTAAAGAGGTATTGACGGAACGTTTGCAGGCCGAAGGAGCTACAGTAACCCCGGCTAGTTATGCCCCGGAGGGGTTAATCTTGAAGGGCCTGGGTACAGTAGAGACCAGCTCTTCCTTTCAGGAAGGGTTATTTTATGTGCAGGATGAAGGCTCCCAGCTGGTGAGCCATGCCCTAAGGCCGGAACCGGGGGCCACGGTTATTGACGCCAGCGCTGCTCCCGGCGGTAAAGCTACTCATCTGGCCCAATTAATGGCGGACCGGGGCACAATACTAGCAGGGGATATTTATCCCCACCGCCTGGAATTAATTAAAGTTAATTGCCGGCGGCTGGGGGTACGTAGCGTACAAACAGTGTTGTTAGATGCCAGGGAACTGGGCTGCCGTTACCCGGAAACAGCTGACTATCTCTTGATTGACGCTCCCTGCTCCGGTTTAGGGGTTTTACGCCGGAGGGCTGATGCTCGCTGGCGCTAAGAAC
>JAAYGJ010000055.1 GCA_012727745.1 Clostridia bacterium
AACAAGTAGAGTAGTAAAAAATTTGCAGGCTGACGGGTATTACGGTTATTAAAGACGCAGGCACCAATTAAAAGACGCCTGCGTCTTTACTTGTTATACCGCTAGCGCTGAAAAGCCGAAGAGAACCTACCCGAAAAAGATAAGGGTTAAAACTTTTCCGAAAGCTAAAATTTTGTTCTTTAGCGCGTAAAATCTATTGACAACAGTCTTATATTGGAGAATAATGAAGTGAAAGCTTGCTTAACATAATTTCTAAACATACTTTTGCCAGCACCGGCAGCGAAGGTCATCGCTGGCAAAATTGTCAGTTGTTTATCTATCACGATTAGCCCGTATGACAGGGATAGCCAAAGAGTAAAAACAGGGGAGGATTAAAGCTTGAGATGGAAGGGCTTATAATTGGAGCAATATTGCTAGTTGCGGGCGCATATTGCGGCATTTTTTTGCGCAAGGGCATTCTTAACAAGAACCGGAAAATGCAGTATATGGAAACCACTACTGTCGGCGAACTTACCAAATTGTTGAATGAATATGCGGCAGCTGGGTTGGAAGGGTATCGCGAATATGTTGAGCTAAAGGGCCTGGCCGGGGCGGAAACTCCACCGGAGACGCCTTACAGCAAGCAAAAGGTGGCTTATTATGAAACGGAACTTTACCAGGTCTATGAAGAGAGAGAGACTTATACCGACGATAAGGGCAACAGGCGACAGAGAGTGCACAGGCATGAAGAAAAGATATCCAGCCAGAAAAGTTACGTCCCCATCCTGTTAAAGGACCCTCAGACCGGGGAGACAGCCAGTATTGAGCTTACTGAAGGGGGAATGCAACTGGATACGATAAAGAATTTTGACAAGTTTGAACCCCTGAACATGATGGAGCAGTACAGCTTTTTCAGTAACTTTACTTTTAGACCGATGGGCGCGCGCACTTTAGGCTTTAGAATGGTCGAAAGGATTATCCCCCTTGAACACCGCCTCTATGTGCTGGGGGAAGCTTATCTGGAAAACGGACGCGTTTATGTTGGTAAACCGCTGGATAGCAAAAAGCCGTTTATTGTCTCGGTTAAAGGTGAGGCGGAACTGCTTCAGGAAAATAAATTTGCTGCAAATCTGGCTCTGGTAGGCGGCATCTTGCTGGTAGTTATCGGTGTATGTGTGATGTTATTTGTTTAATAAAGGGAGAACAAAGACGCAGGCACCAATTAAAAGATGCCTGCGTCTTTACTTGTTGCCCCGCTAGCGCTGAAAAGCCGAATAAAACCTACCTGAAAGAGTTAATGATTACTGCGGATAATAAGATATACGTCGGCTGTTTGGGGGCAACAAGGGAACTGCTTTAATCAGTAGTTTTGCTTGTTTGAAACTGCTCTAAGGTTGAGGTAATCAGTGTGTCTTCAGTAATAAATTCTCTTTTTACCATGCCGATGCCGTCTTTATAGTATTCGTAGGTGGTGGAGTACTGAGATTCAATCTTTACTTTAATGCAGCCTGTAAACCGGCCCGCCGGCGTGGCAATAGCGGCATCAGTTGCTACAATTTCCCTTACTCCAGTAGGTGTTTCCCATCTGGTCCCTGCTTCAAGGGGACCCTGTAATATCACCAGGTTGTCGTTGGCCTCCCGGTCGAGAAGGTTAGCGTTGTCATATTGTTCGCCCTGAAAAAAGGTGCGGATAATCGCGTCTTCTGTTATTTTAATAATAGAGGCGCTTACGGTGCCGCCGTTATTCTCTTTAATCTGAGCCCGGTCCCCGGCGACGTATAGTACCTCACGCTCAAATGAGGCGTATTCCATTCCTTCGCCGCGGTATTGCCATCTGCATCCTTCATGTAGCGGGAAGTAATCTTTAACGGTTAGCTTATCCGGCGGCGTCGGGGTGATGTTTCCTTCAACATTTTTTATGTTGCCTTTAGTAAACCGGGCGATAGCATGGGGATAGGTCAGGGCCTGGGTAACTATATCATCTTTGGAGGGAGATTTTAAGCTGGCCGAAACATATGCTGTTCCAGGGCTTATTTCTATAATACTATAAATTTGTAGATCGTAACCGCCGGTGGGTTTTTCCCCGGCTGCCACCAGTACATACATCCATTCCCCCGCAGTCAGAGAATAGATACCTCCGGTTTGGTGATTTTCCTGATACCACTTGCTTAAGAGTTCATTATCCCTAAGCTCTTGACTAGTTACAAGCTCAAATTTTATAGCTTTTGCGGCATTTTCCTTTTTAGATGTAATGATCACCAGGCGCCCTTCCTCATTCCACTCGACTTTTGCACCCAGGGTTTCGCTGACAAAACGCCCGGGAATAAATGTACGTCCAGCGACAATTTTAGCGGCAACATCCAGTTTAAGGCTTTCTTTCTGCGCGGTGCCGTCAATACTTCTCGTTATCTCAGCACTATCTTTGCCAATTATTAACTCAACGCTTACACCTTCTCCTTGGATGACGACAGCTTTTCTATTTCCGTCCCATTCTACCGTAGCCCCCAATTCTTCCACAACTCCCCGCAGGGGGATTAGGGTGCGGCCGTTTTCAATGAAGGCTTGTACGTCCAAGGTAAGCCGGCGGCCGTCTACTTCGATGCCAATGTCTGCTCTATTATCTTCAGTAGCTTGTACCACAGGCAGCGGTTCCAGATATAAGGGCAGGTCTTTTGCCATGCCGGCCAGTGTTGCACCCGGCGTTAAGAGGGCAAGGCATGTAGCGATAACTATAGTTCCTATTAACTTTGACTTAAACATAACGTAATTATCCTCCTGTATAACCTTGTTGTTATATATGACGCTAGCAGCTGTGATTTTGTTCCCGTTCAAAAAAGTAAAATCAGGATGGGGTCACTATAATATGATGTTTTAATCACAAAAATTGCCAAAGGCTTCAGCTGCAGCATTAATCATAGCAGGATAGAAAGTTCGCTAGAAGGAGTATTTCCAATCTTTGGTTGAAAAATAGTCCTGTATATTAGTTGACAAATGCATATTTATACGTTAGTTTTAGCTTGTGTAAGGGAGCATATGGGGTGTATAATTATTCACCAAACAAGGGGGAGTTAAGAATGAAAAAAAACATTGCCTTACTTCTTATTATCGCCTTTCTAGCTTTTGCAATTGCAGCTTGCGGTTCTGACAGCAGTTCTAGCAGTAGTACTGACGGTAGTACGGGTGAGGCAAGTGAGCTTGTTAAAGTAATCGATATTCCCTTGACCCAGGAAGAATATGCTTTTGGTGTCGACAAAAACCAGCCGGAACTTCTTGAGGAGGCCAACAAATTTATTGCTCAGATTAATTCCGACGGAACATTCGAACAAATTCTTAACAACTACTTTGG
>JAAYGJ010000056.1 GCA_012727745.1 Clostridia bacterium
GACAGCTGATGCTTACCTGCGTGGCCTGAGCGGCAGCGTTAACAGAGGCGCCGGGGAAAATGCCCTCATGGCCGGACGGGCTATTCTGGAGACGCGCGAACTTGTAGCAAATTTTTTTGCCGTTAAAGAGCCGGAACAGATTGTTTTTACCGCCAATGCTACCGAGGCCATAAACCTGGCCCTGCAGGGCTTACTGGTCAGCGGCGATCATGTAGTCATCAGCAGCATGGAGCATAATGCCGTGGTGCGACCCTTATATGCCCTTAAGGACAGGGGAGTAAGGTTCACAATCGTTACAGCCGGCCCAGATGGTATTTTGAACCCTCTGGCAATAGAACAAGCTATTGAACCACGCACCAGGCTTATCTGTCTTAACCACGCTTCTAATGTATGTGGCACCATTATGCCGATTAACGAAGTGGGCGAAATTGCCCGGCGGCATAAACTGCAGTACCTGGTTGATAGCTCCCAGACAGCCGGTGAAATTCCTATAAACGTTGAAACAGCGGGAATTACGCTGCTGGCTTTTACCGGACATAAAGGTTTGTTAGGACCTCCCGGAAGCGGTGGTCTCTATATTCGTGATCCTGAGCAAGTAAAACCTTTACTATACGGTGGTACCGGCAGCAGGTCAGAATTATTAAGCCAGCCAGAAATACTGCCAGATAAGTATGAGAGCGGCACTCTTAACGCGCCGGCCATTGCTGCTTTGGGAGCGGGGATAAAGTATATCCAGCAAAAGGGTTTGGAACAGATTCGCCGGCATACTCAGGAACTTACTGCTTCGCTCCTGGAGGGATTGCTTGCCCTGCCCGGTGTTACCGTTTATGGTCGCAGAGATGCAAGCAAAATGGTGCCAGTGATTTCGATCAATATTGCCGGCATTTCAGCGGGAGAGGCCAGTACCTGGCTGGCAGACCACTATGATATAATTACCCGTGCTGGATTGCATTGTGCTCCCCTGGCTCACCGGACTATAGGTACTCTGGACAAAGGGACGCTGCGCTTGAGCCCGGGAGTTTTCACGACAGCTGCTGAAATAGAAAAAACTATAGCTGCTGTTAAAGAACTGCGGGAGTTGGTTAAAAATGCCCGATAAAATAACACTATTTACCTTTCCTTCGACATTTCAAGCCCTGAGAGCTGAAAAAGCTATCCAGGCAGCCGGCTTGAAAGGGCGTTTGATCCCTATGCCCCGGGAATTGAGTTCACTCTGTGGGCTGGCCCTGGAACTGGATAGCGATTTAGCGGGGGAGGGTTTGGCTATACTTAAGAATAACGGCATCAAGCTAGAAAAACAGGTGCAGATGCTAAAAAAGCCAGGGTATCTCAAGACGATAGATATTATAGAATACGAAGCTCATTAACCGGGACCAGAAAAGACGTATATTTTGCTTCGCAGCATCGTTGTTTACAGGAGAACTTAATACACCAGAAGCAAGATTAAATTTTTTGTTTTATTATTGACATACGACCATTAAGGAGTATAATAGTTACGAGGTGATTACAATGGCCCAAGAAGTTTGTGAGACCTGCAATCCTGATACCTGCAATTCCACTACTTGTGATGCTAAAATGCCAGGTAAAATTCCTTCCCATGAGTTGAATGAAATCAAACATGTAATTGGGGTAATGAGCGGTAAGGGTGGCGTTGGCAAATCTTCAGTAACTTCGCTGCTGGCAGTGGCTTTCAAAAAAGCTGGCTATAAGGTTGGCATACTTGATGCGGATATAACCGGACCAAGCATTCCCAGGATATTTGGCGTTCACCGCCCTCCGGAAAATATTGGTAATGGTTTATTACCGGCCCAGAGTGTGGGTGGTATTAAGATTATGTCGTTAAACCTATTGCTTCCCAACGAGGACGACCCGGTAATCTGGCGGGGGCCGATTATTTCCGGTGCGGTTAAGCAGTTCTGGACCGACGTTATTTGGGGGGACCTGGACTACCTGATAGTTGATTTGCCGCCAGGGACAGGTGATGCGCCCCTAACCGTATTACAGTCGCTGCCCCTGGACGGATTGGTCATAGTTAGCTCGCCGCAGGAATTGGCCAACATGGTAGTCCGCAAGGCAGTAAAGATGGCAACTAACATGAAGGTAAAGATATTAGGGATGGTAGAGAATATGAGCTATGTAAGCTGTCCTGATTGCGGTAAAAAACTATATATTTTTGGACCCAGCCGGGCTGAAGCGGCAGCCGCAGAAGCAGGCATACCTTTGCTCGGTAGTTTGCCGCTGGATCCGGAACTGACAGCTTTGAGCGATCATGGTAAGATAGAAGTGTACAAGGGGGATTTGCTGGAGCGCGCTCAGGAGTTCATTAAAAAAATAGTAGCTTGATAGTAAAGATTGCTTAAAAAAATTAGACCAGGGGAGGTTAAGAGTGATGCCGGGAGCAGTGGAGATAATTAGCCTGGTGGATAATTACGTTACCGCTTCAGGTTTGCTGGCAGAACATGGCCTGTCTTTCCTGGTAAGGACTGCTGACCAGACTATTCTTTTTGATGCCGGAACAGGAGCAGTTATTACCCATAACCTTCGGGAGATGGGCATTAATCCCCGTGAAATTAAGGCTGTGGTATTAAGCCACGGTCATTACGACCACAGCGGCGGAGTAAAAAAGATTTGTGAGGTCACCGGGCCCGTACCAGTGTTCGCTCATCCCGGCATCTTTGGTGCCAAGCACAAAATAGAACCGGGCCAGGAGCCCAAGTATATCGGCATCCCCAGGTCACAGTTAGAATTGGAACAAAAAGGAGCGGACTTTAAGCTTAGCCAGACTCCAATTGAGGTGAGCAAAGGTGTGTTGCTCACAGGAGAAATTCCACGCCGGCACGGATTTGAAAATGAAGCTAACAATTTTTATTTGTTAAATGAAGAGGAGTATGTTGCCGATGACCTGGCAGACGACCAGTCTCTGGTAGTTACAACAGCTAAAGGACCGGTTGTCGTGCTGGGATGTACCCATTCCGGGCTAATCAATACCCTGGATCATATTCTGGATATTACCGGGGCTGATCGGATTTATGCTGCCATTGGTGGTACCCATCTTAAAGATGCAAGCCCTGAGCGCCTGGCAAAAACAATTAAAGAATTACCCCGGTTTGGCTTACAGCACTTTGTGGGTTGCCATTGTACCGGCTTTGTGGCCAGCAGTGCCCTTGCTCAGGCTCTGGGAGACAAATTTAGCTATAACTATGTCGGCAATGTCCTTAAGTTTGCGTAGCTACCTTTCTGACATAAAAATCAGGGACCACCTGGGGGGCTTTTTTGGCCCCCCTTAAAATTTGTACGATTATCTACGCGCAGATATTGACATATGACCATAAAGGCGCTAAAATATGAACAGATGCTCATAAGATGATTAAAAGACGGCTCATATCTAACGTTAAAAGGAGGAGCAAATAGTTGAAAGTAGCGATTACGGCTCAGGGCAAGGATACCAGTTCCGCTACCGATCCCCGTTTTGGCCGCTGCCAGTATTTTATTATTGTTAATACAAACCGGGATAGCTTTGAAGCTGTCAGTAATGAAAACTTGAA
>JAAYGJ010000057.1 GCA_012727745.1 Clostridia bacterium
CCCAAGTTTGGCATTAAGACCCATTTTGTAGATAGTATGGCAGCTGATGACTACCGCGCGGCTATCAATGAAAAAACCAGGGCTATCTATGTCGAAATCCTGGGCAACCCCAAACTGGATGTGCCTGACCTGGAAGCTCTTGCTGCTATAGCTCATGGAGCGGGTATACCTTTGATCGTGGATAATACCTTTGCAACGCCATATTTATGTCGGCCCTTTGAATTCGGGGCGGATATAGTTGTCCATTCCACCACCAAGTTTATTGGCGGTCATGGCACTTCAATTGGCGGCGTAATTGTTGACAGCGGCAAATTTAATTGGGATAATGGCCGTTTCCCCGGCTTGGTCGAACCTGACCCAAGTTATCATGGCGTTAGTTATGTAAAAAGTTTTGGTGCGGCGGCCTATATCGTGAAAGCCCGCGTTCAATTGCTGCGGGACCTGGGACCTGCCCCGAGCCCTTTTAACAGTTTTCTTTTTTTACAGGGTCTGGAAACGTTGCCCTTACGCATGGAAC
Organism: Clostridia bacterium; assembly: GCA_012727745.1. Lineage (GTDB taxonomy): Bacteria > Bacillota > DSM-521 > Neomoorellales > Neomoorellaceae > JAAYGJ01. The sequence continues at coordinate 518 of JAAYGJ010000057.1, forward strand.
GCCACACCCGCAATGCGGCCGAAATTGCCTCCTGGTTGCAGGAGCATCCAGCAGTAGCCTGGGTAAGCTATCCTGGCCTGCCCGGTCATCCCTCTTATGAACGGGCGCAAAAGTATTTACCGCGCGGCGCCGGGGCGATTTTGACTTTTGGCATTAAAGGCGGTAAAGAAGCGGGCAAAAAGTTTATTAACAGCTTGCAGCTCTTTAAACTGGTAGCCAACGTCGGCGATACCCGTTCTTTGGTCATCCATCCGGCCAGTACAACTCACCAGCAGCTGACTCTGGAAGAACAGCTTGCTTCCGGGGTAACGGAAGACCTGGTGCGTCTCTCTATCGGCTTGGAGGATGTTTCCGACTTGATTGCCGACCTGGAGCAGGCGCTGGCTAAGATTGTTGCCAGCAGTTAGAGCCGCCATTTTTAGGCCTCTTCTTGTTCCGGTTTTGAAACAGTAGCGGGGCCTGTAGCACTGCTACTGTTTTAATTTTGTTTGAATCTTTAAAATGTCGCCTTTCATGCTAATGTAGGGGCGACCTGTGGTCGCCCTGTAAAGAACATCTCTTACGCGGTTAAAAAATATCTTGTCATGATATAACCCACTCCTATGACAATAGCTATGAATACATAAAGCAGGAAAAGCTCCGCTTTTCCAGACCCAGAACTAACTCTGCGATCAGCATCTTCTACGTTCCTATAATTCTCAGTGATTTCCATGCCATTTGCGTCGTACATAGAGGTTGCCACAAGATGATAATTATATAAAGTCTCCTCTGCAGAATCCTCGAGAAGGTTATGCAAATCTTCCACATGATAAAACTCCAGAAACTGCGGATTTTTTATTTCGAATTTTAGTGATTTCCTTATCCTGTCTTCTGCAAGATAACCCGGTTTTGTGTAAGCATTATAATCCAGTCCATAGTACTTGATTTCATCTGACAGGTTATAACCGCTTACGGCAATGTATCGCTCATCTTTGATTTCAACCGGATAGATTTGTACAACTGCTGAATAGTTGGAGGACTCGATTTTAGTGCGAACAATCCTGTACCTGTGATTGAAGCCTTTTAGAAATTCGGCAATTCCATATACGCCCGCGCTGGCCTGGTCCTTAAAAGAAACAACAAGCACACCGTCTATCTCTTGTGTCTCTAATACGTAAGCATCGACTGGGGTTTTGGAGGAAGAGGTGTATTCCGTAATAGCGGCTGCTAAATCACGCTTATCACTTGTAAACTTATATTCCGAAGTATAAATCAGGTAAGACAAAAGCAATGTCAGAACCACGCATAATACAGCAGCCAGCTGCCTGGTTCTATTGATTTTTTTTAGGAATTTTAGCTCGCGCGCCGGAACCTTTTCAGGAGTGCCGATATCAGCAACCATCTGTTCATATACTTTTTTACAGTCCTCACAGGTATCTAAGTGCTGTGCTATCGCCTGCTTAGTATTCTCGCTGGTCAATTTCTCAATATAATTAGGAAGTAAATCCTGAACAATGCTGCAGATCAAGTCTTTTTTCATTCCTGTCCCTCCTGCGCTAATTTCTGTTTACCCCTGTAAAAGGTGACGCGTGCCCAAGTCTCATTCCTCTTCAAGATTTCGCCAATTTCCCGAAAGCTCAATTCGCCAGTAAGCCTTAGGTACATTACCTCTCTAGTCTTCTCATCCAGTTTCTGAAGGCTTCGATATAGGGAAATTTTGGCTTGTTGTTCTAGCACTTCATTTTCAACACATTTTTTTGCTGGTATAGTATGTATAACTTCATCTAATGATTTATAATCAAACTTGTTTCTTTTTTGACACTCTTTCATCCATATATGTTTTGCAATCTGGCAAAGCCAAACTGATATCTTGCAGTCTCCCCTAAAATTCTTATATGTTTTCAGTGCCTGATAAAAAGTCTCCTGTGTTAATTCTTCAGACAGATCAGCATCGCGAGTTATGCAGAATATATACTTATATACTGTTTGGAAGTATTCATTATATAGTTCATCCATATTCTGCATTTAATCACCTTCTAATAATAAGTCCTTAAAAATCGATTTTCGTTACAAAAAAAATAATCTTTGCCCAAAAAGAAAACGCCGCGAGGAGAATGTGTTTAATTCTCGACTGCTCCAGAAACAAATAAGACTCCGGCATGGTTTTCCGCAACAACAATGGCAACGAAGTAAAGAGTGCCAACTGGCTATTTTTCATTAGTATGACTTAGGATTGAGCCCTGTTGCGCTGGGATGGCGGGAACTTATAGCCTGCTCCAACGTCTAGTAATAAGGGGAATGGATTGTTTCCGTCAAAAAGGTGTATTAGGGTATGGTGCGGTATTTTTGGACTTTGACCGGAGTAAATAGGAGCAAATAATTGAGAACTGGTTGGAGGTGCCGAAATGAAAAATTAGTTATTAGTTGTTACTATTGCGGCTGCGCTGCTCTTACTATCGATGGCCGGTGCAGCTACTGCAGCCAGCCCTGACCTTGATCAACCCTATGCCTTTGAAATACAGAGCCAAGCTGATAAAAACATGCTAGTACAATTTGTGGGCAATCAGATGTATCACCAGGACAAGTATCTAGGCTTTGGCATCAGCGGCAAGCCGATGCTCTCCCTGAGATATATGGCAGAATGGTTTGGCTTCCAGGTAGATTATGACCCGGAAAGCAGAACTATATTAGTGAGCACTGGTGAATATGGCTTCCGGATTAAACCCGGCAGTAAAGTGGCGGCAATATACTGGGGTGGGGAGAAGGTTAAGGATTACGAACTCATGGAAACACCTTTAC
>JAAYGJ010000058.1 GCA_012727745.1 Clostridia bacterium
CATAGGCGAAACTGAAGTTGAAACAAGGTGACCTACCCTGGTACGATATTTTTCTACCAGGCGCAAAAATGACGGGCAACAGCAAGAAGTAATCATAAACGGCTCTTCACTTTGCATCCGTTCCTTAAATTCCTCTGCCTCCTGTAAGGTTATCACATCGGCAGCCAGGGCAACTTCGTATACCTCGCTAAAACCAAAAGCCCGCAACGCGCCTTTGACCCTTTCCGGCGGGGCCCCGAACTGACCAGCAAACGCCGGCGCCAGGATAGCATATACAGGCCCTTTCCCATCCTTAATCATGGTGATAGTCTGCCTGATTTCAGCTTTATCTGTAATTGCACCAGCAGGACAAGCAGGAACGCAGAGACCACAGCGCACGCACCGTTCCTGTTCTATAGTGACCACCCCATCAGCGTTCCTTTGCAGAGCACCGACTACGCAGACTTCACTACAGGCGCATTTTTCATGGGCATTACCGCGACAAGCTCCCGGAATAACACTTACTGTAGAAGCTGTATCTGGTGTAAGGCTGCCGTCCGGTTCATATCCCTGGGCCGTCCAGGCCAGTCCCTGACTGAGAGCTGCAAGGTTGAACCCTTCCTGTTCTCCAAACTGCCCGGCGTGCTGTTCAATTAAGCCTGGTAACACTTCCGGCGCTTCTGCCAGGCGACCTGCCAAACCCAAAGAAGCTATTTCATAAAAAGCCGCCGCCCGGATTTTATGGGGCGCTATATGATAGTGTAACATGCTCTACCCCCATCGCCCTTGACAGGCACAAATTATAGCGCTATATTTTGATCAATTCTAGGTTTGATAGTTATGTCAAGCAGCATATTAAATAACGATATCACGAGCACTTCCATACTCAAACAGACAAAGCTGAAGATCTGCTGGCCCTGACAGGCTGTCGAGTATTGGGTAAGCGCGCTTACTTGAAACTATGTCTTATTTTGCTAGGCAAGGCCTTTAAATATACCCCGCCGGTGGAACCGGTTTAGGATTGGTTATTACCCGCTGGTTTGTAGAGCAGCACCAGGGAAAAACAATAGCAACCGGCAGGGTAGGGGAAGGCACTACTTTTAGGACTAGCCTACCTCTGCAAGAAGCTTGAATACAACCAAAAGCTCTTGGACTAATATTTGCCGACTGAACTTTTGGAGATATTATTGTCTGCAATATTATTTGTGGAGGTTTTACAATGCGTCTGGGCGCCCACCTTTCGATTGCCAAAGGTCTTGATAAAACCGTAAACATGGCAGCAAACATCGGCGCCAACACTTTTCAATTTTTTACCCGTAATCCCCGTGGCGGGGCGGCAAGACAAATTTCTGAGCAGGAAATATCCACTTGGAAACAAGCACGACAGGCGGCTGACCTTTATCCCATTGCCGGCCATTTGCCTTATACCTTAAATCTCGGTGCAGCAGATACCAGGCAACAAGAATTTGCCCGTATGGTTTTACACGATGATGCCAGGAGAATTGCAGCCCTCGGCGGCGAATTCCTGATAAGTCACCCGGGTCATCATAACGGCAACCGTAAGGAAGCTTTAGACAGGATAGTTAACATAATTAAGGAAACTTACCTCAGCATTAATGCAAACATCCCGATACTGTTATTGGAGACTATGGCCGGGCAGGGGAAAGAAATTGGCAGTATCGACGATTTGCATTATATCCTTGCCGCTTTGAATTGGCCTGAGAAAGTAGGTATATGTCTTGATACAGCCCATCTATTTGCTGCGGGATGGGATTTAACAACAGCGGAAGGGTGCCAGCAGCTGGTCCAGACACTGAAGCTTAAAATTGGCCTGGAGAGAATTAAAATAATGCACTTAAATGACTCCCTCACACTCCTGGGCAGCAAACGGGATCGCCATGCTAATTTAGGTAAAGGGGAGATAGGGGAAAAGGGGCTGGCAGCAATCGTCAATAATGCTTTCTTGGGCCAACTTGTCTTAATCCTGGAGACACCGGTGACAAATTATCAACAATACGCTAGCGAAATCGCTATGGTCAGGGCTTTGCGGTCTTGACGCCTGCCTCGACCTCATGCTATAATATTGCACAGTCAAGGCCCTATCGTCTAGAGGCCTAGGACGCCGCCCTCTCACGGCGGTAACCGGGGTTCGAATCCCCGTAGGGCTACCAATTATTTAAAATGCTAGGTATAATACCTGGCATTTTTTGTTTTTTAGATAGGTATTAGAAGAATTTGTAAGTTGTAAAATATAATGCCGCACATATAAAAATAGAGACTCATGGCAAAACCTCTGATATGTTAAAGGTGAGTAAACCACAACATAAAGGAGGCCATGCCCATGAGTCAATCCCATTGTACC
>JAAYGJ010000059.1 GCA_012727745.1 Clostridia bacterium
GGTAGGAGCACAGACCGACTAGCTCCCAGAAGAAGAAGATCATAAAGTAATTGTTAGCCAGCACCAGCCCCAGCATAGAAGCACTGAAGAAGCAAAGATAGCTGAAAAAGGTAGAAAAGCCAGGATCGCCATGCATATAGCCTAGCGAATATATGGTCACAAGCAGCGCTACCGCAGTTACTACCAGTAGCATTACTGCCGAGAGAGGGTCAATAAAACTCCCAGCCTCAATCTCTAAGATATCAGCAATGCTCAACCAGGTAACAGCCTTTTCTACAGGGTTATCCATGCTGATACCTTTGCTCAACACTTCCCGTAGCACCCCGACTGCCATGATGAAGCTGGCTGCCATGGCGCCTGTACTTACCAATGCACTCAAAGCCCGGGACTGACGGGTCACAAAAACAACCAGCGGAAAGGCAACTGCGGGGAAAACCGGGATTAACCAAGCAAATTCAATCAAGGGTTTCACCTGCCTTTTTGTTGAAGGTTTACCATTTCATCCAGTTAAGGTCAGTAACGCTACTATCCTGAAAACGACGGTAAATATTAATAACCAGAGCCAAAGCCACAGCCACTTCAGCAGCAGCTACCACCACCACGAAGATAGCAAAAACCTGCCCCACTACCCTGGAAGGGTCCAGGAAAAAGTTGAAGGCTACCAGGTTTATATTCACCGCGTTTAGCATTAACTCGATGCCCATCAAAATAGCAATAGCATTACGCTTGGCCAGAGCGCCAAAAAGCCCGATACAAAATAGCAAAGCACTTAAAGCCAGGTAGTGATTTAAGGTAATCATCGGTCCTCTTTAACTCCCCTCGCCACAATAATTGCCCCGACTATAGCTACCAGCAACAGTATCGCTGCTACTTCAAAGGGAATGACAAAACGACCCAGGATGGCATCAGCAATGGCCTCCACATTATTTGCAGCCATACTGCCACCGCCAGCCGTCCAGTTCATCCGCCCCAGCATCAGGGAGGTTGCGATAAATAAGCCCAAGGCTACAATGCCTGCCCCCAGGTAACTACTATTATAAAGGTTGCTGGCTCTTATATCGCCCCGCCGGGTAAGCATCACGGCAAAGACGATCAGCACGGCAACAGCACCGGCATAGACCATAACCTGTACAGCCGCCAGAAATTCAGCGTGAAGCAAGATATAGATGCCAGCCGTACCCACAAAAGCCAAAATTAAAAACAGGGCGCTGTGAACGATATTCTTTGACAATACTACGGCCAGGGCAGCAGCAATAGTAATGGCTGCCAGCACCCAGAAGGCAAGGGCGTTCGTGCTAAGCACCTTTGCTCACCTCCCCTTCTGGGTTGCGCTTATATAGAACATGCTCCGTATCTTTAAAACGATAGCAGGCCAATTCAAAGTCAGGCAACCAGTGAAGGGCCCCCCGGGGACAGCTTTCAACACACAAGCCACAGAAGAGGCACTGACCCAGTTTAACTGTGTAAGCGCTTAGATAACGTTTTTTGTCCTCTCCGCGTTCGCTATCTACAATGATTACATTGTTGGGGCAGGCCCTGGCACATAAACCGCAGGCATTACACTTCTGTGGGTCCAAGCTTAAAGAGCCATGAAATGCCGGAGGTAGTTTGGGCCGCCGTTCCGGGTATTGTTCTGTTATGGCTTTACCTAGACCCAGATGCCAGGTGGTTCTTAAACCTTTTATTAAACCTCGCCCAAACATTTTACCACCTCCCAATTGTTATTAGCTGGTAAATTTTTATCCCTACGCCGGTCACCAGAATATTCGCCAGGGATAGGGGCAATAATACTTTCCAGTTAAAGCCCATTAAATGGTCAATGCGAATCCGCGGAAAAGTCCAGCGCACCCACATAAAGATATAAATCATAATGTAGAGTTTAATAAAAAACCATAACCAGGAGGGCAACCAGGGACCGTGCCAGCCTCCCAGAAAAAGGGTGACCGCCAGGGCAGACATGCTGAGGAGGTTTGCATATTCAGAGAGGTAAAACATGCCAAAACGCATGGCAGTATAATCTACGTAAGGCCCGGCAACAATTTCCTGTTCCCCTTCCACCAGGTCAAAGGGGCCCCGGTTAATTTCCGCATTGGCAGCAATAAAGAAAATAATAAAAGCCAGCGGCTGTAGAACGATATTCCAGGTGCCTTCCTGAGCAGCAACTATCTGGGAAGTCTGGAGGGAACCGGCCAGCATAACAACTCCCACGATGGAAAAGGCCAGGGGGATCTCGTAACTGATTATCTGGGCTACGGCACGCATAGCCCCCAGCAAAGAGTATTTATTATTAGAAGACCAGCCGCCCATTAAAATGGCAATGGTGGTAGTAGAAGCTACTGCCAGGAAATAAAAAACACCAATATTCAAATCCGCCGCAATAAGGTCCTTGCCAAAGGGGATGACAGCGTAAAGCATTGTTGCCGGGATAAAAATTACAATAGGTGCTATTATATAAACCCACTTATCTGCACCGCGCGGAGTAATGTCCTCTTTCCCCAAAATTTTTACAGCATCAGCAATCGACTGTAGCAAACCGTGGGGACCAAAGCGGTTAGGGCCGATGCGCTCCTGCACGTAAGCGCTGAGTTTACGTTCCAGGTAAATCAGGTAAAGGACGTTCAGAAAAACAAACGCTAACACACCCACCAGATACAAAACCCCCAGCCCCAGGGTTTGTAGCCACGACGGGGTGCCGGCCAATAGTCCTTGGCAGAACTCAATAATGGCGGTAAAAATACCTTCGATGGCCATAAATCCTCTCCCCTAATCTATCTACTATTTACCGGTCAACATCGCCCAGTACAATATCAATTGAAGCAAAGGTCACTACAAAATCCTGGATAAGAGAACCTTCTGTCAATTTCGGGATGGCCCCCAAATTAACAAAAGATGGGCTATGGATATGCAGGCGGTAGGGTTTAGTCCCACCGTCACTGACCAGGTAGAAACCCAGGATGCCCTTTGAGGCTTCTATTTGGTGATAATAATCTCCGGGCGGCAGTTTGATAACCCGTGGCACTTTGGCCATAATCTCCCCGTCAGGCAGGCTTTCCATAGCCTGGCGGATAATACGGGCGCTCTGTTCTATTTCCAGCAAACGAATAAGGTAACGATCGTAGCTGTCGCCGTTGGTTAAGACCGGAATGTCAAATTCAAAGCGATCATAACAACCGTAGGGCTGGGCTTTGCGCAGATCAAAAGGCAAACCGCTGGCCCGCAGGTTAGGTCCCGTAACACCATAAGCCAGGGCTGTTTCAATATCAAGTTTGCCCACACCCTTGCAACGGCCTATGAATATTTCATTGCCGCTTATGAGAGCATGCATTTGTTCTATAAACTGGGGCAAGTCATCTAATAAGCTTTTTAGGGCCGGCAAAAATTCTGGCGGTATATCAGCTGCCACCCCGCCAATACGCATATAGCTTACTGTCATCCGGGAGCCGCAGGTCATTTCAAAAAGATCAAGGATGCGTTCCCTCTCCCTGAATGGTGGAAACCAGGCTGTCCAGCCGGAAACGTCCAAAACAAAAGAAGCAATGGCCACCATATGGCTGGCCATCCTTGACAATTCGGCCATTATGACGCGTAAATACTCGGCCCGTTCGGGTACTTCTATTCCCAGGGCCTTCTCCACTGTCTGCACATAGCCCAGGTTATTGAGCATCCCGGACAGATAGTCTAGCCGATCGGTATAGGGGATAAACTGGGTATAAGTTCGGTCCTCGGCCAACTTCTCAATGCCCCGATGTAAATAGCCGATGATATTCTCGACCTTAACTACTTTTTCGCCGTCGAGAGTTAAACGTGCCCGGTAAACACCGTGGGTGCTGGGATGCTGCGGTCCCATATTTAGTTCAAACTCTTGTGTTTGTAATTCGCCCTTAACTTCTGCCAAGTCTTATGCACCCCCTTCAGCTTCTTGTAACTGAAAGTCTTTGCGCAATGGGTGACCGACCATATCGTCGGGGCACAGAATCCGCTTTAAATCCGGATGGCCAACAAAAATAACCCCCATTAAGTCATAGGCTTCCCTTTCCTGGACATTGGCTGCCGGCCATAGTCCGGTTAAGGAAGGAACTTCTGGCTGTTCCCGGTCTACCCTTACTTTAACCCTGAGCAGATTAGCTTCAGGGACGCTCATTAAATGATATACCACTTCAATCTGATTATCAGCCTGGTAATCTACGGCTGTTAAAGAAGCCAAAAAATTATAGCGCTGCTGTTCTTTTAAATATTTCATAACGCCAAGTAAATCATTAACAGGAACCAACAAACAGGGCATGTCCAGGCCCTCTTCTTCTTTGATCCCGGGATAAA
>JAAYGJ010000060.1 GCA_012727745.1 Clostridia bacterium
ACCAGGCAAGATTTAGAGATAGGATGAAGATAAAGAGCGTAGCCACCAGGGGCAGATAACGCCGGCCCTCCTTGCCCATGGCCTCCTCCAGAAGCCCATAGAAAAATTCCAGCACTATCTCGAGCAGGTGCTGGACCCCCCGGGGAATGTGGGATAATTTCCTGGTAGCAAAGAAAATCCCTGTTAGTAAGATAGCCATTATAATCCAGGTGTTAACCACAGTAGAATAAACTGGTATCGGTCCCAGGTGGAATACTACATGGGGCTGCACATGGGCCATAACGTCACCGAGGGCATTAAATCCCAATTTATTATCCCTCCTTTCTTACTATTATCATTATTATTGCTTCAGCCATGTAGGCGAGTACCTGCAAGACCAGGCCCAGTAAAGTCCCCAGGAGGAACTCTATGCCCCCATAGCGGGCCAGGGCCAGCAGGGCTAAAGCCAATAGCGACCGTATCAGAGAACGGCCGAAATATATGTTAAATGCTTTCCGGGGTGGTATGTTGTCCAGACCGGCAACCGCTGTCGCCTGCCACCGCTGCAATGCCAGGGAAATTATACTGGCAATTAGCAGTCCGGCCACAAAGGCCGGGTAGCCAAGACTTATAGCAATAACAACTGCTGCCACCCCAATAATTAGCATTAACCTTTCATTGGTTGTTATCCTTATCTTCATTATTTATTATTGTTTTCCGCTTATTTTTCCCGGAACCTGCTGCCTTGAAATCTTTTTCCAGTGCGCTCAGCTCACTCCAAATGCTGCTAAAGCCAACCGCTACTCCCGCCATTATGCCGAAAAGCATTAACCATGGAGCAGTACCGAAACGGCGATCGAGCCAATTGCCACCGTAAAATCCCAGAAAAATCGCGACAATCATGGTTATGCCAAAGGATATTGCCATGTTAGCGTAGCGGGCATAATCCCAGTACCTTCGTTTTTTAACCATTTTTATTAAGTTGTGCCTGTAAAAAAATTATATTCATCACTTATAGGCAAGATTAACCCGTCCTGTATGAATATAATTAGCTACCATTGCTAATATAAGTTAATATTCTATTTATACGTCGAATTTCCTGCCAATAAATTTTTTATTTAACTAGAAATCTTATTGACATTGCTAGCTAGCTAGCTATCTTTTTCACATGGTTGAAAATCCTGGGGCCTGGTCTGCCGTAAGCCTAAATAATGCTTAAGCGCCGCACCAATACGGCTGCAGGCCCGCCCGTCACCGTAAGGGTTAACCGCCCGGGCCATCTGTAAATAAAGCTGCTGTTTTTCCAGCAGTTCACAGCTGGCCTGGATAATGTTAAGGCGGTCTGTTCCTACCAGACGTACTGTACCGGCAGCCACCGCTTCCGGCCGTTCAGTAACATCTCGCAGGACAAGTACAGGCTTGCCCAGAGCCGGTGCTTCTTCCTGGAGACCGCCGGAATCAGTCATAACCAGATAGGATCTGGCCATCAGGTTGGCGAATGGCTCGTAGTCCAGCGGGTCAACAAGGGTAATCCGCTCCCGCCCGCCGAGCAATTCTGTCGCTACCTGGCGTACCCGGGGGTTGTAGTGGACGGGGAAAATAACCTCTACATCTTGATAACGTTGTATTATTTCAACCAGGGCAGTAAAAATCTCTCTCAGCGGCTGGCCCCAGTTTTCCCGGCGATGAGCTGTAACTAGAATAACCCGCCGCCGCTTAAAATCGATAGCTTGCAGCCGGGGGTCAGAAAACCGATAGTCAGGGCGGACAGTGGCCTGTAAAGCGTCTATTACAGTATTGCCGGTAACATAGATATCCCTGGCCGGGATGCCCTCCGCCAGGAGGTTATCCCGGGCTGTAGCTGTAGGGGCAAAATGAATATCAGTCAGGGCTGCCGCCAGGCGACGGTTCATTTCTTCCGGGAAAGGGGCATAGCGGTTGCCGGTGCGCAAGCCTGCTTCCACATGGCCTACTTTTATCTGCCGGTAGAAGGCTGCCAGGGCGGCGGCAAAGGTAGTAGTAGTATCGCCATGGACTAGCACTATGTCAGGGCGGGCTGTTTGTAAAACCCTGGCAAGGCCATTTAATGCCCGCGAAGTGACTTGCTCCAGGGTTTGGCCTTTGCTCATTATATCTAGATCATAATCGGGGGTAATTTGAAAAAGGCGCAGCACCTGGTCCAGCATTTCCCGGTGCTGGGCTGTCACCGCTACCTGGCAGCTGAACTCCTGCGGGTGACGGCTTAATTCTTTTATCAACGGTGCCAATTTTATCGCTTCAGGGCGGGTACCAAACACTACCAGCACCTTAAACGGTTGCATCTAAATTCCTCCTGTTTGGGCTGTAAGAAGTGCGATTTAGGGAATGAGAAGCGGGAAGCGCTCTCACCTCCCACTTCTCATTTAAGGTATCCCTTAGCCTTTAATTTGGCAATATGTTCGTCCAGGGCCTGCTGGATGTCAATACCATACTGTTCTTCCAATACAAACATCAGCGAAACTGCTGTCTGGGCTACATCCAAAAGTTCTCGGGTAATGGCCTCTCTGACCGCCACGGTATCCAGATTAACCTGTTCACCGCTTAGGCCCCGCAATTTGCCGATAGCCTGGGCCAGCTCCCCGGCTTCCTCCATTAACTTTAAGGTCGTGGACTCTATAGTGGGCGTAAGGTTGTCCAAGCGGGGCAAAGTAATAGTCTTTTGCTGCACAGCAGCTCGCCTCCTGTGTAGGATGTAAGATGTGAGAATAATTTTCTCCAGCTTATTAATCCGTTACCGGCAAATGAACAATTTCGACCCAGGGCGCCAGGGCAAACCAATCAAAATCCGGCGGGTATTCCCTGGCATATACCACCCTGCTTATCCCTGAAGAAATAATCAATTTGGCACACTCAGCACAGGGCTGGTCAGTGATATAGATCGTTGCGCCGTTGCGCTCTTCGGGTGTACATTCCAGCAGGGCGTTTACCTCAGCGTGAATCGTCCGCCGGCAGTGCCCGTTGACTAAAAAGCAGCCTGCTTCATCACAATGGGGCAGCTTGGCCGGACTGCCGTTATAGCCGGTCCCTTTGATGCGCCGGTCTTTAACAACTACTGCCCCAACCATCCGCCGGGGGCAAGTGCTGCGTTCCGCTACCCGAAAAGCTATATCAAGAAAGTAGGTGTCCCAATCTTTACGCATTTGCCTTGCCTCCCCCACTATGGCGCTAGTTCCCTGTTTCCCGAGGCGGAGCAGGGAACTAGCTAAAAGGCTCTAGCCTTCCCTCAGCCCAGCTCGGCATATAAAGGAAAGGCCTGACACAGTTCTTCCACCAGGCCCCGGGCCTGGTTTAGCTTATCTTCATCCGGGCCGTAGGAAAGGGCCAGATCAATTGCCCGCGCCACCTGACGCATGGCGTCGGTTCCCATACCACGGCTGGTAAGAGCTGCTGAACCCAGGCGAATGCCGCTGGTAATGCCCGGTTTTTGCGGGTCAAAAGGTATAGCGTTTTTATTGACGGTTATCTGCACTGAGCTGAGAATATCTTCAGCGTCACGCCCGCTGAGGCCTTTGTTGCGCAGGTCGACTAGTATTAAATGGTTATCAGTACCGCCGGATACCAGCCGGAAGCCATACTCCTTGAGGCTCTCAGCCAGGGCGGCAGCATTAGCAACAACCTGTTCCTGGTAGCGTTTAAAATCAAGCTGCATGGCTTCTTTTAAGGCTACAGCTTTGGCGGCTATAACGTGCATTAAAGGCCCGCCCTGGATGCCAGGGAAAACCGCTTTATCAATGTCCCTGGCGTATTCGCTGGTAGTTAATATGATGCCTCCTCGAGGTCCTCGCAGGGTTTTATGGGTAGTGGTAGTGACAAACTGGGCACAGGGCACCGGGCTGGGGTGAAGGCCGGCAGCTACCAGGCCGGCGATATGGGCCATGTCGACCATCAGCAGGGCGCCAACCTCGTCAGCAATTTCTCGGAAACGGGCGAAATCAATTAGGCGGGGGTAAGCGCTGGCACCGGCCACAATAAGTTTGGGCTTTTCCTGGCGGGCAATGCGGGCTACTTCGTCATAATTGATCTGCTCAGTTCTAGCATCAACACCGTAGAAGGAAAAATTATAGTATTTGCCGGACAGGCTTACCGGGCTGCCGTGGGTAAGATGGCCGCCGTGGGCCAGATTCATCCCCAGCACTTTATCTCCGGGCTTGAGGACGGCCAGGTAGACGGCGGTATTGGCCTGGCTGCCAGAATGGGGCTGGACATTTGCGTGCTCGGCAGCAAATATTTGTTGCGCTCTTTCCCGGGCCAGGTTTTCTACCACATCAACCCATTCACAGCCGCCGTAATAACGATTGCCGGGATAGCCCTCGGCGTATTTATTAGTCAGAACAGAACTGTAAGCTTCCATTACTGCCGGGGTAACAAAGTTTTCTGAGGCAATCAGTTCTAAATGTGTACGCTGGCGTTCTAACTCGCCCTTGATGGCTGCTGTTACTTCTGGGTCTGCCTGGGCCAGGCTTCGAAAATTCATCTAGTTCATTCCTCCTTAATTAGAGTTAGGATAGGACCCTTATCTCGCCTCACATATGTAAAGGCGCCCTCCGGCAATCCTAATCCTCACCGCATTGCGTCCTGCGTGAGGGAAGACAAGCGCAACGCCTCTTGGTTTTTCCTGTCACTTTTTACTCTCGATAGCTTTAATCTTTTCTACACGGCGAGTATGGCGTCCGCCGGCAAACTCAGCGGCTAGCCAGGTAGCCACAATATCTACTGCCAGGCCGGGGCCGATAACCCGCTCTCCCAGGGTGAGGATATTGGCGTCGTTATGTTCCCGCGCTGCCCGGGCGGAAAAGGTATCATGGCAGAGGGCCGCCCGGATGCCGGGTACTTTGTTGGCGACTATGCAGACGCCGATCCCGGTGCCGCAGCATAGGATGCCCCGTTCATATTCTCCTGCCGCCACAGCAGCTGCCACCTGGTAAGCGTACTCGGGATAGTCGACCGAGGCGGCATCAAAAGTGCCAAAATCCTTGTAAGCCAGGCCCTGTTCCTCCAGATATTTTTTTATTACTTGTTTTAAATGATAACCGCCATGGTCGCTTCCCAGGGCAATCCGCACTGATCTCCACCCTCCAGAAAATAGAGTTTTAGCTAACATCGCGGTGTGCTAGGGCAACTCTTCTGATAATCTCCACTTCTCATTTCTCATTTTGTTGCTGGAACTTTTCCAGAGCCCTGGACACCAGTTCTGTTAGTTCCCGGGCCATAGCCCGGTACAGCTCCGGTCCGCCGCCAAAAGGATCAGGGATGTCCAGGTCAGGCGGCACTTGCGGCCCCGCCGTCCCGCCAGCACCGGCATATTCTTTAAGGGTATAGGTTTTTCCGGCGGCGGCAGGAAAACTATGCTGTATGTATTCTTTGTGGCGG
>JAAYGJ010000061.1 GCA_012727745.1 Clostridia bacterium
TACCCCATATCAGTATTAGTTCCTGAAATTCATCTTCCGGCTCTGCAGCTTCTCCAGTTGCCCCCGTTTTTTCTTTTGCTGATGCTATTTCCTGACCATTCGCTTTGCTGGCGTCAGGGGTATCTGATTGCCCTATGCCCTGCGCCCCCTCCTCATGTTCACCAGGAGGTTCTATTGCAGTAGACAGAATTTCCTCCGGGCTTCCCTGTCCGTCGCCAAGCTGTTCTACCTCGCTAAATACTTCCCCTTCTTTCCTGGAACTAAGTGTACCGTTGGGAGAAATAGCTCTATCGTAACCATTGCTAATAGGCTGCTCAGTCTCCGCCCCTGTCCCGGCCGGCAAATCTGTTTCTGCCTGCACTTCTGCCATAAACATCCTTACATCTGTCGCAGCGTTTTCTGCCGTGGCTGTTTCAGTAGCAGGTGCCGGAGTTCCCTCATCCATTAACATAATTTTTGCTCTTTCGGAAGTTGATACCATAGCCTCTGGAGCCGCTTCATCTGCTGCAGCTATTTGGGTGGTTGAAGGCGAGTGAAGTTGTTGCCGGGAAGCCATTGAAAATAAATCAAAATTATTACCATAAACCGAAAATGCTACCAGCAACAGAATAGCTGCTGCCGCCGTCAGGGACAGCCCACTTTTGGGCAGGCGCCGGTACCAGGGTGGCTTTATTTCTCTGAGACGCTGCTGTAGACTCTCAGCAAAGCCTGGCGGCAACTCCAGCTCCTCCTCAGACCAGAGCTGCAAAAGATTAACTGTGCGGCGCAGGGCCTCCAGTTCGTCCCGGCATAAATGACAACCCTGCAGGTGGTTTTCCAGTTCCTCACACTTATCTTTGCTCAATACGCCGTCAAGGTATGGAGACATTAATTCCTGAAACTGTCTGCAATTCACCGCCCTTCACCCCCTTTGCCTATGTAGACGCTATCCGGCTGGAAAAGTTCCCGTTTATGTGCAAGTTGCTTGCGCAGGGCCTGGCGGGCACGGCTTAAACGCGATTTAACCGTACCCGCCGAACAATTCAGACGACCGGCTATCTCTTCATAGGTAAAACCCTGCAGGTCCCGCATAATAACTACCATCCGGTACTCAGGCGAAAGGGCCTGTATTAATTGCTGCAAATAGTCCCTTTCTTCTATGTTAAGGACGACTTCTTCAGGGGAGCTGGCGTTTGCGTCAGGCAACTCCCAGGGGCAGTTTTCGTTTTCCCGCATACTGTCCAGGGATATAATCGGCCGCCGGCTCTGACGGCGCAAAACATCACGGCAAATGTTGGCTATAATATGCTGCAGCCAGGTTTTAAAAGAACACTGGCCCCGAAAACTGTGAAGGTTCTTAAATGCGCGTACCAGAGCTTCCTGGGCAGCATCGCTGGCATCTTCAGGATTGCCCAGAAAACGGTAAGCAACAGTATAGAGCATTTTCTGGTAGCGCTCTACCAACAAAGAAAATGCTTCCATATCCCCGTTTTTGCTTTGTGTTAACAATTCCAAATCTGAAATCAGGGCTGCCCACCACCTCTACCCACACCTATTCGACACATAATGTTCTTATCCTGTCTGTAACCGTAAATAGGGCAAGGTGGTTAATTTTTTTAGATGCTATGAAGTGACCGTGGTAGATTTTCCTCGCCCATTAACTGAGTGATAATACCACTGCCCGTGATAATTTTGCCTCTCCGGCTCTTGTAAGCAAAGGCAGTCTGTGTTAAACTATAATACGAAATATGCCGAAGTGGTGGAACTGGCAGACGCGCTGGACTCAAAATCCAGTGGGGGCAACTCCGTGCGGGTTCGACTCCCGCCTTCGGCACCAAAAAAACCAAGGCTTCCAAGCCTTGGTTTTTTACTTTTTATAGCCAGATAACGCAGCCTGGGTGGCGTTTAGATCCACGAGGTATTTATCGACTAAAGCTTGCTGTTTTGCAGTTGTCTTTACCACTCTCACCACCTATTTTTACCATGAAAAAAGAGCCCGAAGGCTCTATTAATTTATTTCATCAAAAAATAATATCAAAAAAATCTCTTGATATACGTAATATTACGTATTATAATATAATCTAATTAAAGAGGAGAAGGTTATGAAAACAAGCGAACTGATAAAACTATTAAAGAAACATGGAGTAGAGTTCGTAGCCCATGGCAAGAAACACGACATATACCGCAACCCAAAGACCGGAGAAACTTTCCCGATACCTAGACACAAAGATGAAATTGCAAAAGGCACTCTCAACAGTATTCTAAAGAGTGCGGGGCTAAAATAAAACCCGCACTAATCCTAATTAGGAGGGTCTAATAATATGGCTAAATACGTATTTCCAGCTATTTTTACTAAAGAAGATGACGGTCAGTATTATATTGAATTTCCGGATTTAAAAAATTGCTATACCCAGGGAGATAATCTACAAGATGCCTACGATATGGCATCTGACGTTCTCTGCCTATGCTTGTATCAAATGGAGGAAAATGGTGAACCTATACCGGCACCCTCTGATCCGGAAAATATTAAAGTGAATAATGGCTTTGTATCGTTGGTAGGTGCCGATACTCTTGAATACCGCAAGTTTTATAACAACAAAGCCGTTAAGAAAACCCTTTCAATTCCGGAATGGCTAAATGCCTTAGCCGAAAGAGAAGGAGTAAATTTTTCTCAGATTCTTCAAGAAGCACTAAAAGAAAAACTCGGCATTAATGACAGGCCCTAAATCTGGGCCTTTTTCTTTGCTTAAAAAACCGCCCTTCCGGACAACTTCTTGATCTACACAGAAATGATATCATGCGACCTCTACCACCCCAAAGTAGAGGTCAGCTTTTTTATATACGGAGCCTGCGAAGCTGGATAGCGAGGGCTGGAACCATTTCCTGCACACCTTACACAAATTATCCATGCCTGGCATATTTATATAGAAGAATAGATAAGGAGGAAAGCATAATGGCAGTCCGCACTGTACCGAACCAGTTTGCCACCATAAATGCGGCAATTACAGCCTCCGCGCCAGGCGATACCGTGAGAATTCTAGCTGGAACATTTAATGAATCAATTACAATTCCAACCGGTAAAGACCGTCTTACCATTATTGGGGTTGCCCCCCGTGTTACCAATATTAATGCTGCCGGCGGCCCGGCATTTACTGTTAATTCCCCTTTGGTTACAATTCAAAATTTAACAGTCCAGAATGCTCCCACTTTCTCCGGCATTGTGCTGGCTTCAGTTAGAAGTATCATCCGCAATGTGGAAATCAGATTGTGCCAGAGGGGTATTGAAATTCAAAACGCAAGTGAACAAAACTGCATTGTCGATTGTAATATTCACAACAATACTGCTGAAGGCTTGCTGATCAATGGTCCCTTGAACCTTTTATATAACAACAGGCTAACAGATAACGGGTTAGATAATATCAGAATAAATAATACCAGCTCCACGAATATACTGGTCAAAAATTTCTTCATGAATGGTAGGACAGGAATGATGCTGTTTGGTTCAACAAATTTCATTTTCGATAATTTCTGCAATGAAAATAATCAAGATGGTATGTTCATTGCCAGTTTCAATAACTTTGTGTTCAACAATAATATTAAAGGCAATACCCTTGATGGTATAACTATTGCTGTTGCTGGACAAAACCGCATAATTGATAACAATATAGAAAACAATGGCAACGCTGGGGTCGCCCCCTCAAGCGAAAACCTCATTGATGACAACGATATTGAGAACAACACCATTGTGGGCATTTTTCTAAACATTGGTAGTGATAACAATGCCGTTCGCCGTAACGACCTTAATAACACAACGAATATTGTGAATAATGGCGCCAACAATGTTATCGATGAAAACGACTAGGCTCCCTGCTGCAGCAACGATGACAGGCTCGGCAAGCTCCCCGTTCCTGCCCAGAAGACGAACAGGTCTGTGGCGTTAATTTTCTACGTGTGCTTACCGCCCGGCCTTGAAGTAAGTTGCAAGGCCTTTTTCGAGAATTTGAATACCTTAACTAGCAGGAAAAAAATATTCTGGGGCGAATAGTCCGATTAAGATTAGATGCTCATAATAAAAGGGAGGCTTTGCTTCCCACTTCTATTTTTCGGAGGAGTGGCAGCTTTGCGTGTAATTATAATCGGCGCCGGCAAAGTGGGCTTCAAGTTGTCTGAGATGCTATCGTATTTAGGTCATGACGTCCTGGTAATCGAACATAACCCCGAAAGGATCCAGTCGGTTGAAAACAACCTCGACGTCCAGGCTATTTGTGCCAATGGGGCCAGCCCTGCAGTTCTTAAAGAGAATAGTGTGGATACCACGGACTTGCTAATAGCCGTAACGGAAAATGACGAAGTAAATATTATTGCCAGCCTCTTCGGTAAAAGACTGGGGGCCAAAAAAACTATCGCCCGTGTCCACAACCCCGAATACCTGGCGGGTGATGAGTTGGACTTTGAAAAAGAGTTGGGTATCGATTATGTTATTAATCCTGACAGCGTTACCGCCAATACTATCTACCAGCTGGTCG
The DNA here is from genome assembly GCA_012727745.1 of Clostridia bacterium. Taxonomy (GTDB): domain Bacteria; phylum Bacillota; class DSM-521; order Neomoorellales; family Neomoorellaceae; genus JAAYGJ01. Next base: position 4,506 of record JAAYGJ010000061.1, read on the forward strand.
AAGCCCCGGAAGCAATAGATTCCGAATACTATGCCGGTGGCAAAATACAGTTGCTGGAGATAATACTGCCGCCAGGAGCTCCGGTAGCAGGTAAAAAGCTTAAAGACCTGCCGTCTCCCAACCCGTATCTAATCCTGGCCATCCTCAGAGGCGAAAAGATGCTAATACCCAGGGGTAATGATTACCTCTATGCCGGCGACCGGGTCTTTGTCCTGGCACCAGCCAAGCAAATGAAGCATGTAGAGCACCTATTAGGCCAGAAACGGACCCGGGTGCAGCGGTTAGTGATATTGGGCGGCACCAGGACGGCGTATTACCTGGCTCAGAAGCTGGCCGGTAAAAAAATTGAAATAAAGATAATCGAAAAGAATCTGAAGCAGTGTGAAATCCTCAGCAATATGCTGCCCCACGTCACTGTTTTCCATGGCGATGGCAGTGATATGAGCTTGCTTGAGGAAGAGGATATCGGCCAAGCTGCCCTTTTTACTGCTGTCACCGGCGACGATAAAGTCAATTTGCTTGTTTCCCTGCTTGCCAAGCA
>JAAYGJ010000003.1 GCA_012727745.1 Clostridia bacterium
ATACCCTGGGCCTCAGCTTTTGTAGCCTGCTTAGCCTGGTCCAGCCAGGCATTAATCTTTTCCTCATCAATAAAATCAGCTCTCATGGTTTGCACCTGAATTACCTCCTCCGGTTTTAACAGCATGACCGTACCCCCGGGCTAGCGGCCTGCCCAATTCAGCTAAAAGCTTTTTAACTTTTTCCAGTGCCGCTTCAGGTTTTTCAATCATGTCTGCTTTTTGCGGGTAAATTAAATACTTATTGCGTACTGACTGGGGCGTCAAATTAAGCATAATTACGTTGGCGCCACAGCTTAATGCCAGCCTGAGCCCCTCAGGTGACAGGCTCCTCAAGGCAGTAGTTGCCGGCAGGTGGGCGTAAGGTAAAGCTAAACGGGTCACAGCCAGTGTTCTCAGGCTTAGCTCCAAATCCCCGGGAGCAGCATCTTTCAAAGGAGTAGAAGGGTGAGGCAAAAAGGGACCGATGCCTGCCATACCGACCTCCATCTGCCGCATGAGCAGTACATCCGTTGCCAGAGTTTCTAAGTTCTGGCCGGGCAAGCCGACCATATTGCCCATTCCCGTCTGGTAACCAAGCTCTTTAAGCCAGGAAGCGCACTGCAGGCGGGAGCTGAGCCGGCTGTCGGGTTTAAGGTAATGAAAAAGATCGGCATCGGCAGTTTCATGCTTTAACAGGTAGCGGTCAGCTCCAGCCTGCCGCCATAGCCGGTAATCTTCCCGGCAGCGCTCGCCAAGTGAGAGGGTAATTGCCAGATCATGTCTGCTTTTAATCTTTTCAATTAGGCGGGCAATTTCCAGGGAGCTATAATATAAATCTTCTCCTGACTGCAGCACAACCGTGCGGAATCCCAGCTCTGCCGCCTCAGCTACAGCAGCCAGTATCTGCGCTTCTGTTAAGCGGTAGCGGGGTAAACTGCAGTTATCCCGGCGCAAGCCGCAGTAAAGGCAATTTTGGCGACAGTAATTGGAAAACTCAATAATGGCCCGCAGGTGAACTGCATCACCAACTGTAGCACGCCGCACCTCATCGGCAGCCTTGAATAGGGCGGAGACTTGCCTGCCCTCAGCCGCCAGCAGCGCCATAACCATTTCCCGGCTCAACTTTTCACCTGCCCTGATGCCGGCCAGAGCAGTGCTAAAATTGTACATGCTGATCCCGCCCTTAATCCTTTATTAACGCCAATGCTTCAGGGAAAGGCGCCAGAGCCCGTTTTAAGATGCCCAGTACAAAAGCAATTAACACCCCGTAGTTGACAATAGGCACGCCTGCCTTTTGAGCAGCAAAAATGCGGCTGAGCATCTGGCGCCGGTTAATCATACAGGCGCCGCAGTGGACGATCAAACGGTACTGCTCGAGCTTATCAGGCAATGTCCCGCCGCTGGCCAATTCAAAGTCCAGTTTGCCCCCCACATATTGGTTCAGCCAGCGCGGGATTTTAGCGGTAGCAATATCGTCATCGACACGGTGGTGGGTGCAGGCCTCGGCAATCAGGACTTTATCGCCCGGCTGCAGCTCTTTTATAGCCTGAGCGCCCTTGACCAGGGTAACAAGGTCCCCCTTATAGCGGGCAAAAAGAATAGAAAAAGAAGTTAAGGGCACTTCCGGCGGTGTAATAGCGTCAACTGCATGAAAAACCTGTGAATCGGTAATCACCAGCGCCGGCGGTTGCCCACAACGCTTTAAGGCCGCTCTAAGCTGTTCGTCCTTTACAACCATTACCTGGCAGTTATGATCGAGCAGGTCGCGAATGGTCTGTACCTGCGGCAAAATCAATCTTCCCTGGGGAGCAGCCTCATCGAGGGGAACTACCAGTAAGGCCAGTTCTCCTGCCGGGAGCAGATCGCCGGCAATAGTAGGCGCCTTCCAATTACGAGGTGCTGCAGCTATCATGGCCTGCTTTAGCTCACTAATTCCCTGACCTGTAAGGGCACTCACTTTTACCCAGGGAATACCAAAAACAGAATAATCTACCGCCGTTGCCCCCGGCAGATCAATCTTATTAATAACGCCAATTACCGGCAGTTCTTTTTGCCTGGCAGTTGTCAGGAAGGCTTTTTCTATTTCCCCTGGACCCTTTTCGGCCGTAACAACCAGCAATACCAGATCGGTTTTTTCTAAAACAGCTAAACTTTTTTTAACCCGCTGCCGACCCAGTTCACCGCTATCATCTAGTCCAGCAGTATCGATTAAGACCACAGGACCAATGGGGTTAATTTCCATTGACTTGTATACCGGATCAGTGGTAGTACCGGGCACTGCTGACACGATCGCCAGTTCCTGCCCAGTAAGAGCATTAATCAGGCTGGATTTACCGGCATTACGGCGGCCAAACAGGGCAATGTGCAGCCTGCTACCCCTTGGAGTGTCCTGCATATTTTCATCTCCCGCAACTAAAATCATGGTCCCTCTAGCTTTAACTTCACGTCAACGGGTAACAAGGGTGCTTTTTACCTGTACTCCGCTTAACTGACCAAGCTTACCCGTCAAAGCGCCAATTTCATCGGTAGTGCCATCAACTATCAGGGCAATTACTGCTATGTCCCTTTCCCGGTACGGCACCCCAAGGCGTCCTACTATTACATCCCCATGACTGCTGAGAATACTGTTGATTTTGGGAACTTGATCTCTCTGCTCAACAACAATCCCCACTACACCCATACGCCGCTCTTTACTCACTAAAGCCAACTCCTTTTCACAGCTGCTTTTAGATAAGGGTAAGCACAATCCCAATAAAATTAAGTAGATCCAAGCGACAAAAAAACCTGTTCCCCCATGGAAACAGGTTAAAGAATCACTATCGTGCTTCTACCCCCTTAACTGCAGTACCAAAGTACCTGTTGCCGCAGGGTTCCTTAAGCTACCCTTCCCTCCCGTCCAGGATATGATCCTGTTCCGGTCAGGCTAAAAATGATATTCTATTTTATAACTATATCCATTATATAACGTAAGTGCCGCTTTAACAATGGGTAAACTAAAATTCACCCCGCTCCACATATTCGGTGTGTAGCAACTTGTGGGATTTTTCGTCTAAAGGCTTACCCAGGTATTCACGGTAAAGAGCCTGAACGGACGGATTTTCATGGGACTTGCGCAGCGGCATCTCAACATCAGCCTGGTATATACCCTTAATCCTTTCAGCACGTATCTCCGTGTTGGTCGGAATTGGCTGGCCGCCGCCACCAATGCACCCGCCCGGGCAACACATAATTTCGATAAAGTGATACTCTTCACCGGCTTTGACTCGTTCCAAAAGCTCGCGAGCATTACCCAAGCCGTGGGCAACCGCTACTCTTACTTTAGTCCCATCAACATCGACCGTCGCTTCTTTGATGCCTTCCAGGCCCCGGACTTCGTGGAAATCCACAGAAGGAAGGGTTTTGCCGGTGATCACTTCATAGGCAGTACGCAGCGCCGCTTCCATTACGCCGCCGGTAGCGCCAAAAATAACACCCGCACCGGTCGATTCGCCCATGGGGTCGTCATACTCTTCTTCCGGCAATTCGTCGAAATTAATACCTGCTTCTTTAATCATCCTTGCCAGCTCACGGGTAGTTAGTACATAATCAACATCCTGGTAACCGCTGTCGTTCATCTCCGGCCGCTGGCATTCAAATTTTTTGGCGGTACAGGGCATAATCGAAACGCTTACCATTTTAGCCGGGTCTACACCAACTCTTTCGGCGTAAAAGGTCTTTACCAGAGCACCAAACATCTGCTGCGGAGATTTGCAGGTAGATACATTGGGAATTAATTCAGGATAAAAATGTTCCATAAACTTAACCCAGCCGGGACTGCAAGAAGTAATTAAGGGTAAAGTGCCCCCCTTTGTCAGGCGCTCAATAAATTCATGTCCCTCTTCCATTATGGTCAGGTCAGCGGTAAAATCAGTATCCATAACCGCATCAAATCCCAGGCGCCGCAAAGCAGCAACCATTTTGCCAGTGCTAATAGCGCCTGGCCGCAGTCCAAATTCCTCCCCGATAGATACCCTTGTAGCCGGCGCCGTCTGCACCACTACAAATTAGTCAGGATCGCCCAGGGCATCCCAGACCTCTTCGGTGTACTCTTTCTCATATAAAGCTCCCACCGGGCATACCAGGATACACTGGCCGCATTCAACGCAGGGTACGTCGATGAGATTTTTATTAAGGGGCGGCGCAATCTGCGTATCGAAACCACGGTTGACAGCAGAAATAGCATTTACTCCCTGAACCTTCTCACACACAGCCACACAGCGACGGCAGAGAATGCATTTTTCTGAATCGCGTACCAGAGCCGGTGTGGAAGCATCCTGAATCGGTTCGCTCCTGGCGCCTTCAAACCTCACCTGGCGAACATTCAATTCCTCACACAATGTTTGCAGTTCGCAGTTGCCGTTACGGATACAGGAAGTGCAATCAGTTTTATGGTCAGATAGAATCAGTTCTAAATTTAGCCGCCTGGCCGACCGTACCCGAGGGCTATTAGTCTTAACAACCATACCTTCTGCTACTGAGGTAACACAGGCCGCCACAAGGTTCTTTGCGCCTTCCACTTCTACAACACATATCCGGCAAGCGCCAATTTCGTTGATCTCTTCAAGATAACAGAGCGTAGGAATGCGGATACCGGCTTGCTCTGCCGCCTTCAAGATGCTTGTGCCGGCCTCCACTTCAACAGGAATATTATCAATAGTTAGCTTTACTGTACTCAATTTCTCTCCCCCTGTCCTGTAACCTTATTTTACACAGAGTACACCTGGTAAGCTTCCTACGTAGCTGCATTTGCTGCAAACTTTCTGCCAGACCAAATGCTTACGCCAGGAAAAATGCAGCTAGTAATTTAATGCGTAATCACCACCTCCACAGGCCAAAATACTAGCCGCAATGTGGTTTTAATGCTCGCTGTATATTTTTTAAAATATGAACAAGTTAATAAAAAAAGTTAAGGCAGCAGATAGTAGCTCCCTTTTACCAGCAAACTATCAGCCGGATGTTATGTCCATAAAAACTTAAACAATTTAACTTTATTGTCCTGCTGTTTTTACGAGTGAGCTTCCGTTTAATGCCTGACAGTACCGCACCGGTACTTTGGAGCTTATATAACAATATGCAATCCTTTTGTCCTCTCGTAGGTAATAAGTAATAAATTCATTTATACATTTATACTTGATATATATTCGACTTTGTTGGAGATTTTCCTTCCTCCAGAAAGCAAAAAGTGATGCTTTTAATAATGTAGATAAGATAAGCTCCTCTTTTGAACAATAATTCACTATTGCTTGCAAAAAATTCAATTTACTTTTCAGGGGTTAGAACAATTTCTTGAATAACTTCAGGGCAGCTGCAGCCATTTCCTGGTAACCCCTGCGGTTGGGATGGGCTGCATCGTTAAAATATTCCGCCCGGCCCCAGCGACTACCCGGTTCGAGCAAAGGGCGATAAAAATCCAATACTGACAGGCTATGTAGCTGCGCCAGTTCGCGGTAGGCGTCCCGGTAAGCATCGAGAAAAAGGGACATCTCGCGCAAAAAAGCCTGAGAAATAAACCCCTCCCGCAGGCAAAGAGGCGGCGGCAGGCATACTACCGCCTGGATGCCAGCCTGCCGGGCTTTGTCCAGCATCGCCTGCACATTATTTCTTACCTTCGCTACTGTTACTCCCTGCCAGGCATCATTTGTGCCCCCCAGAATTGTTACCACTGCCGGACGCACTCCAATGACGTCCGCCTCAAAACGAGCCAGCATTTCGCCGGTAGTTTCACCGTTGACACCTTTATTTTGCACTGCTAAACCTGTATCATGAGCTGTAAGGCACAGCCACGAGGCCCGGGGGCCAAAAGGATAACCCCAGGTAAGACTGTCACCAATAGCCACAATGTCAGTTTCCGCCACCATTAGACCCCCCATTTGCCCCACTCCAGAACCCTTCTATATTTATTTCAACCTTTTTCAGCATCTTCCTTTTAATATCTCTGCCAATAAGAAAAAAGATTGTCCCTCCGCCAAGTTGTGGACAATCAAGAAATAAGGCTCCTGTCGTTCCGCTGAGGGCAAGCAGAAGCCCTGTTATTTTAGCTCTTACTTCTTCCAGCAACCGCTCATAGGTGGGGCAGAGATGGCTCAAGTGTTGTATAATCTACCTTAATCCCTTCCCAGCAGGTTTTTCACCCCGATACCGCCGAAGAGACCCCCTTCACCCTTGCTGTCTCCGCCGCCCCTCCTGCTGGCAGCATGCATGCGGTTAGCCAAACGGCTGAAGGGAAGGGACTGCAGCCAGACTAGCCCCGGCCCCCGCAAGGTAGCCAAAAATAGCCCTTCACCCCCAAAGATGGCGCTCTTTAAATTCCCGGCAAACTGTACATCATATTCAATGGTCGTTGTCATAGCCACGAGACAGCCTGTATCAAGTTTAATCATTTCGCCTGCCTGTAGTTCTTTTTTAATAATGGTGCCTCCGGCATGGACGAAGGCCAAGCCGTCACCTACCAATCGCTGCATGATGAAGCCTTCTCCCCCGAACAGCCCTGCGCCAATCTTCTTCTGAAAGGCTATCTCAATGGCAATGCCCTGCAACGATTTTTATCCTCCTTTCCTCCGTTTTTACTTATATTAGCAAGGCAACTGTCACCCAGTAAAGCAGGGTCACGAAAAGACACCGTTTCCTGGCAACGATGTCTTTTCTGACCCCCTCGCTTATTCGCTTTCCCTTTTTCCAAAGTAGTTGTTAAGAATTTGTTCGAATGTTCCGTCGGAATTAATCTGAGCAATAAATTTGTTGGCCTCCTCAAGAAGTTCCGGCTGGTTTTTGTCGACACCAAAAGCATATTCTTCCTGGGTCA
>JAAYGJ010000062.1 GCA_012727745.1 Clostridia bacterium
CTATAAGAGATATTGCCAGTTGTCAAAAGCATTCAACTAATGAACCGCCGGATACGGGCCCGTATGTCCGGTGGTGTGAGGGGACGGCGAGTAAAATAATTACTCGCATCCTACTCGATTGACAGCAGGCCAGGCAAGTTGTACAATAGATTTGGGCCTTTTGTGTTTCTTTGGGGATAAGGGGGTATATTTACTATATCTTTACGAAAGGAGAGGAGATTAATGGTTGCCGTGCGCGCCCGTCTGGAACTGGCCAAAAATTATGTGGCGGAAAAAGTTTTGCGTGAGGTTATTAGCTACATGGACAAAAATCCGGAAGAGAACTTCCCGCGCCTGATTAATGTTGCTCGGATGTTAGCCAAAAAAGAGCTTCACAAGCAGCAGGCAGCTGCAATTCTGGAAGCTTACCGGCAAAATCCGGCTATTCGCTCTTATGTTAACCGCTTGTTTAATCTCCATTCCAATGTCAAGCAGGGTTTTATTTACAACTTTTTTGTTAATGCTTCAGTGCTTGGCATTCCCCGCCAACAACAGTTTGAGAAAGAAACTGGCGTGCACATTCCCAATTTCTTTTTACTCGATCCTACCAGTGCCTGCAACCTGCGCTGCGAGGGTTGCTGGGCCGGAGAATACGCCAAACATGATACCCTGGAATTGGAGCTAGTTGACCGTCTCTGTCGCGAAGCTAAAGAAGTGGGTATTTACTGGATGGTAATGTCCGGGGGAGAGCCTTTTTGCTGGCCCCATCTATTTGAACTAGCGGAAAGACACCCTGACATGGCTTTTATGCTTTATACCAATGGCACCTTAATCGATGACACTGTTGCTGACCGTTTGCTGGAGCTGGGCAATGTCAGCCCGGCCATTAGCCTTGAGGGCTGGCAGGAACAAACCGATGCCCGTCGGGGTAAGGGCGTCTTTAAGCGGATTGTAGCTGCTATGGACCGTTTGCGTGAAAGGGGCCTGCTTTTTGGTTTTTCCCTTACCGCTACCCGGGATAACGTAGAAGTGATTACCAGCGATGCTTTTATCGATTTTCTGGTGGAAAAAGGTGCTGCTTACGGCTGGATTTTCCATTATATACCGATCGGTCGTGCTCCCGATACTGATCTCATGATAACTCCACAGCAAAGGGCTTACCTGACTGAACGCATACCTTATATCCGCACTCATAAGAGTATCCAGATTGCCGATTTCTGGAACGATGGTGAAGTTACCGGGGGTTGTATTGGCGGTGGCCGCCGCTATTTTCATATAACTGCCAGTGGCGCAGTAGAGCCCTGTGCTTTTATCCATTTTTCTCTGGATAATATCAAGGAAAAAAGCTTGCTGGAAGTTCTCCGTTCCCCCTTGTTCCAGGCCTACCAGCGTCGCCAGCCCTTTAACGACAACCTATTAAGGCCTTGCCCGTTAATTGACTGCCCCAACTGCTTGCGGGAGATAGTTGCCGAAAGCGGGGCCAGGCCTACCTACCGGTCGGCGGAACAGGTCTTAGAGGGTCAGATCGGTAATTACCTGGATAAAAACGCTGCCGAATGGGGAGCACTGGCCGAGGGTATATGGCAACGACGGCATCCTGATTATGCGGAAAATAGTTGACATTTAGCGAATTAAAGTATAAGCTGAAACCATCATGTACGTATAAAGAGAGGGGAAGATATGCTCACCAGGCGGCGGCGCCAGTTCCTGGAAAGAATAAAAAAGATTTACCGGGAGACCGGGACGCCGGTACACTATGTAAA
>JAAYGJ010000063.1 GCA_012727745.1 Clostridia bacterium
CTCCACCACCAATCCGGGTATTACCGCCAACCCGGGAGAATTTATCACTTTTGCTTTACAGGTTAACAACCATGGCACACAAAGCCAGATTGTAGAGCTAAGAATAGACAGTTGCCCTGAAGAATGGCAGGCCTCCCTTGAAGGCCGGGGAAGAAAAATAAGCCAGGTATTTGTAAGTGGGCAGTCCAGTGAAATGGTGGATTTAAAAGTCCAGATACCGGAAAATGCGCAAGAAGAGGTTTACACCATCACTGTTGCAGCTTTAAGAGGCGGCAGTCTGCTTGATAGTTTAAAACTAACCGTTAATATCAGCGAGACGCCAGCAGGCGAAGATAGACTTAAGGCTCAGTATTCTGAGCTAAAAGGTCCTGCTGATGCTACCTTTAATTATAAGCTCAGCCTTACCAATAACGGCACTGATGAGCAGGCTTACAGCCTGGGAGCCGATATCCCCCAGGGCTGGCAGATCTCGTTTAAGCCTTCATATGAGCAACAGCAGGTGGCCAGCATAACCGTTGCCGGCGGTGAAACCAAAAATCTCGATGTCAGTATTACTCCTGCTGCCAATGTCGAGGCAGGTGAGTATACTATCCCTGTATACGCCATAAGCAGCTCGGGGCGGGCTACGGCAGAACTCAAGCTAATCATCAGCGGTACTTACGAGCTGAATTTTTCTACCCCCTCCGGACGTTTAAACACGGAAATAGTAGCCGGGCGAGACCAAAAAGTAACGCTGGAAGTTGAAAACAGCGGCAGTGCGCCCATTAATAACATTAACTTTTCCGCCCAGGCACCGGATAACTGGTCTGTAAGCTTTGATCCTAAAACCATAGACATTCTAAATCCCGGTGAAAAACGACAGCTTACTGCTACCATAACTGCCAGCAATAAAGCTATTGCCGGCGATTATGTGGTAGCAATGAAAGCTACAGCCAATGAAGCAATAAACCAAGCAAATTTTAGAGTCACCGTCAAGACCTCCACCCTATGGGGCATTGTGGGCCTTGTCATTGTGCTCTTAGTATGCGCCGGGGTATACTGGGTTTTCCATCAATACGGGAGGCGGTAGAATTGGCGGAGGCGACAAGACAGTTCCTGGTTGAAACTCACAACTTAACCAAACGCTACGGTCAGCTGACCGCTGTTGACAAGCTCAATTTAAAGGTAGAAAAGGAACCATATTCGGGCTCTTAGGCCCCAATGGAGCAGGAAAAACTACAACCATTCTGATGTTAATGGGGCTTACCGAGCCTACAGAAGGAAGTGTATCTATCAACGGCTTTGACCCCGCTCGCGACCCTTTAAGGGTAAAATCCCTTGTTGCCTATCTGCCGGACAATGTAGGCTTTTATCAGGATATGAGCGGGCTGGCAAATTTACGCTATACCGCCGCGCTCAACGGATTGCCACCAGAAATAGCCGAAAAACGCATTCAAAATGCTTTGGCAAAAGTGGAGCTAACTAAAGCCGCCGAGCGTAAAGTAGGCGAATATTCCCGCGGCATGCGCCAGCGCCTTGGCATTGCTGATCTGTTGGTAAAAGACCCGCCGCTGATTATCATGGATGAACCTACCCTTGGTATTGACCCCGAAGGTATACGGGAATTGCTGGAACTGATCAAGGAGCTGGCCCGTGAAGACAATCGAACCATTATTATTTCCTCTCACCTTTTACAGCAAGTACAGAAAATCTGCGATCAGGTTGGCATCTTTGTTAAGGGCAAGATGATTGCCTCCGGAACAATAGATCAACTTGGTAACCAGCTTTTGGCCGGACAAAAACTTAAGCTTGAGCTAATCGCCGAACCGCAAGACGAAGGACTGTATAAGCTCTGTCAGAGCTTTGACGCTGTGCTGGAGCTGAAGAAAGAGGACCAGATACTAACCCTAATGTGTGCAGAAGACATAAGGCCCCAGCTTGCTCAAAAAATAGTTACAGCAGGATACAAATTGTTACACCTGCATTTAAGAGGTTTTTCCTTAGACGATATATATCAACGTTACTTTCAAAGGGAGGAGGGAAATTATGAGCAAGGTCGCGATGCCGAAGCTAAACCTTCAAGAACTTAATAATCTTTTGCAGGCTAACCGGGGTCTGGCCGCAGTGGTCAAGAAAGAAGTTTCAGATCACTTAAGCGGCAAACGTTTCCTGATATTAACCCTCCTGGTGGTAGCCGCCTGCCTCGCCTCCCTTTATATCGCTGCAACTTCAATTAGAACAGCGGCAGCAAGCCAGGAAAGCAGCTTTGTCTTTCTTAGGTTGTTTACAACTGCTGGGGCCAACCTGCCCTTTTCCTTCACCTCCTTTGTTTCTTTCCTGGGGCCGCTGCTGGGCTTGATTATGGGCTTTGACGCCATTAGCGGTGAACGGGACCGGGGCACCTTAAGTCGGGTACTTTCCCAACCGATCTACCGCGATGCCTTAATTAACGGCAAATTCATCGCCGGGGTCATTGTTTTGGCTATTGTAATTTTTGGCCTGGGCTTTCTCACCGGCGGGATGGGACTCATTATTTTTGGTGTCCCTCCTACGCTAGATGAGCTCTTGCGCATCCTGGCCTACCTGGCTTTGAGTGTAGTCTATATCTCTTTCTGGCTGGCCCTTTCTCTTCTTTTTTCAATAGTATTTCGTCAAACTACCACTTCGGCTCTAGCAGGGATAGCGCTATGGCTATTTTTCTCCCTGTTTGCAATCTTCCTGGTAGGGATGATTGCTGATGCAGTATGTCCAATTACTGATTCTAACAACCTGGAGCAGGTGATGGCCAATGCCAGGTTGCACCAGGGATTGAGCAAGCTCTCACCTAACACCCTCTACGACGAAGCAACTGTAACCATGCTTAACCCTTCAGTGAGGGCTCTCGGTGTGGTTATGCTGGAGCAAATTTACGGCGCCATTGACGCCCCCCTTTCTTTCGGGCAAAGTATATTACTGATCTGGCCTCACCTGGTCGGCTTGATTGCCGCTACTTTAATCTGCTTTGCTGCCGCTTATTTTATCTTTATGCGGCAGGAGATAAGAGCTTAAACCCAGTAAGCGCAAAAACTATACCTGTATTCTCTCTGGCTATTCTTGGGCTTGGTAAAACCTGGCACAGCAGCGTGAAATAATTTGTGGCCAAAAGAAACCCCGGTGCAAATAAAATGCAGCCGGGGTTTGTGCCTGTCCGGGTTTTCCTGTTATGCTAGAATAAGTAGTATGCTAATGATTATAGGTGGTATAAATGCAAAACAACTTTTACTGTCGCTCTTATGAAGTCCATTATTATGAAATAAATGCCCTGCTGGAGGCAACACCGCTAACCATCTTCGCTTATTTAGAAGAAACGGCAACCTGTCATTCAGAAACTGCAGGAATGGGTGTAGAGAAGGTCAGCAAAGCAGGTAAAGGCTGGGTGGTTTATCGCTACAATTTACAGATGCAGCGTTACCCTCGCTGGCAGGATAAAGTTACTGTTGCTACCTGGGTAGAACGCTTTAAACGCTGTTTTGCCTACCGTAATTTTCATATTTACGATGAGCATAATAACTTGCTGGGGCGGGCAGCCTCGCAGTGGGTTTTCCTGGACCTCAGCTCGAAAAAGCCGTTGCGTATACCTTCCCGGCTGGCAGACGCATATACTGTCCTCCCCCGGGCCGCAATCCCAGAAGCTTTTCAACAGTTGCCAGGAGTGACCGAACCTCTGGCTGGACGTGAATTTACTGTCAGCGCTATTGATATTGACCTTAACAACCATGCCAATAATAAAAGGTACATTCACTGGTTGTTGGCAACCCTGCCGCTAGAAATTCACCAAAACTATTTTCCGGCCCAGATCGAGATCATTTACAAAAAAGATGCTCTCTACGGTAACCATATCTTAAGCCAGTACCAGGAAGGGCCTGCTGCCGGTGATGAAAAATGTTACCTTCACCGCCTCTCCTGTCTAGGAAGGAAACTGGAACTGGCCTTAGCCCGTACTAGCTGGCAAAAACGCCTGCCGCAAGATAAAAGCTCAATAAAAACAAGACATATAAATTTCAGAAAGGGACTGTAACCGTAACAATGAAACTTGCAAGGACTGATTATCATATTCACCCCAACTATTCTATCGATGCTTCTCCGATCCGGATAAAGGATTATTGTTTCAGGGCCTTAGAGCTCGGGCTGGTGGAAATATGCTTCACAACCCATGTTGAGATCGACCCGGTAAGGCGGGAAATAGACAATTATGTCGCCTTAAATGGGGAAAAAATACCCGTTTTAAACCTGGCCTGGCTCGATAACTATTTTGATGAAATTACTAAAGCACAGGAAGCATTTAAGACAGACAGCCTTAAAATAAAGGCGGGAATTGAAATCGGGTACTGCCAGGGTGTAGAAAAGGACATTGAGATAATCGTGGGCAACTATCCTTTTGATTTTGTCCTCGGCGCTATTCATTGTCTTGACCATATTGCGATTTCTTCGCTGAAAGAAAGCCCTAACTATTACAAAACCAGAAGTTTAGCCACAATGCGGGCAGACTACTTTACAACCTTAAAAGAGGCGGTTACATCGGGCTTTTTTGACTGTATAGCCCATCTAGACCTTTACCGGCGCTATGGTTTCAAGCATTATGGTCCCGAAATATTAACTATCCATCGGGGCGTGATAGAACCGATCTTTGAAGAAATGGCCCGCCGGGGAATGGGGCTGGAAATCAATACCTCCAGCCGCCGCAGGGGCTTAAAGGAATTCCACCCTGCCAAAGAAATAGTTGCCCTGGCGGCAAAAGCAGGGGTTAAAATTTTTACTGTCGGCTCTGATGCCCACTCCCTTGAACAGCTCGGCGACTACATCGATGAGGCCCTGGCTTTTCTGAAACAATTTAAGCTCACTAACCATGTTTACTCTCAGCGACGTGCCATCCCCTGCTTATAACCGTTCTCATCGCTTAGACCCTGAGAAGGTTCTACATCAATTCGCGAGCTATATACAGGCGCAGCAAGGTCTGGAAGTGGGTAATGGCTGCCAGCAGAACAAGGGTAGGCAGCAACAAATTGAATATACCGCCCAGCATAATAATGAATAGTCTGCCGTCACGGTTAGCCGGAAGATAACGAAATACACCATCATTTATCTCCGGTATGAAAGCTTTACCTGTAAGGGTGTTATACTTCTCCTTAAAAAGCATAGACATGGGTAAGCCTGTAAGGGCTGCTACTCCAATCAGTAACGCTAATGGATGGCCTGTCGTGCTATAGCAGGCATAGCTCATACCTGTAACAATGAAAAAATCGGCGTAGCGGTCGAGGATGGCATCAAAAATTCCTCCATAATTAGTTTTCATAAATTTTAAGCGGGCAATTTCCCCATCCACTCCGTCAAATATTGAACTAAGCTGGGCCAATAATCCTCCCCACAATGGCTGCATCCCCGCAAAACAAAGGGCTGAAGCTACTGCCGTCACAAAGGATAAAAACGTAATATGGTTTGGTACTAACCCCGTTCGCGCCAGGTATTTTGTTATCTTAAGCGAAAACCTGCGATTTATAGTTCGCGAAATAAAACCATCTTTAGGCGGTATCAACGACTGTATCAGGAGCTTTTCTGCCTGTTTATAGCTTGGCCAGTCATCTACATCAATCCAGGCACCATCGATTTAATGCAATTTAACTTTACCTGCCTCTGCTAATAGGTTCACTGCATCAGTAAGGGCATAATAACCCCGCCCAATCGAGCCGGCCAGCGCCTCCAACAACGCTCCAGTATCGAAGAAAAGACCACAATCCACAGCGTTAAAATCAGGCAAATCCTTACCTAATTTGAGCGCATAATTACCATCCGCTTTAATCTTAGTACACTCAGCCAGATCATAAACTTTTTCCAGGCGCCTGTCAGCAGCGAGCAACAGCTCACCCTGGTTAATATTATCCGCCTGGGCAATAAAGGTTTTTAATAAATCCACTTCAAAAAGGTGGTCAGCCATCATTAAAATATATTTTTCCCCCTGGCAATAATCCTGCTGAAAGGTATAGGCTGAAACGCCGTTCCCAAGTCTCCACTCAGAATTGTGTAAATAACTAATCGCCACGCCGTACTTTTCACCGTTACCAAAATAATCCTGGAGCTGGCTGGCGTCACAACCGGTTATAATTACAAACTCCTTGATACCGCATTCACGCAAGGACAGGATGTTACGTTCTATTAAAGATAGGCCCAATAAACGTACAAGAGGCTTAGGCCTGTTGGTGTAAGGCCTTAGCCTCTTCCCTTCACCAGCAGCAAGGAGGACAGCTCTCACTAGCGTTCCCTCCTACCCTCAATAAACTCCTCCACCATCTTCTTGGCTTCCGTGTCGGTATACTGGAGCGGTGGCGATTTCATAGTATAAGCTGAAATAGAATTTAAGATGCCGCCGATTCCACGATCGAGGGCCAGTTTCATGCATCTAATAGCATCGATCATAACCCCGCCGCTGTTAGGTGCATCTTCGACGGAAAGTTTAACATCCAGAGTCAGCGGCACATTGCCAAACCCTCTTCCTTCCATACGTATATGACAAATCTTATTATCATTTAACCAGGGGATATAATCGCTGGGACCAATATGGATATTATCGTCAGCCAATGCAACCTTCAGCTCCGCTTGTACCGACTGGGTTTTTGATTTTTTCTTGGTAGCAAGCCTGCTGCGGTTGAGCATGTTCAAGAAATCCGTATTGCCGCCAAAGTTTAACTGGTAAGTGCGATCAAGGATCACACCCCGGTTTTCAAATAATTTGGTCAAAGTACGGTGAACAATCGTTGCCCCCACCTGGCTTTTTACATCGTCACCGATAATAGGAATATTTTTATCGCGGAACTTCTGGGCCCAGGTCTCATCAGAGGCGATAAAAACAGGCATGGCATTAATAAAGCCTACACCGGCCTCCAAGCAGGCCTCAGCATAATATTTTGCCGCTTTTTCTGAGCCTACCGGCAAATAATTGATCAGAATTTCCGCGCCACTTTCCTTTAATACTTTAGCTACGTCACATGGTTCCTGATTAGCAACTATAAAAGTCTTGTCCGGGTCATAATTAGCCATATGTTCGGATATTCCGTCTAAGACCGGCCCCATATGTACCTGGACCGGATAATCTGGTAACTGGCTATAAAAGACAGTAGTACAGTTAGGCCTGGCAAATATTGCTTCCTTAAGACTTTTGCCTACTTTACGTTTATCCACGTCAAAAGCAGCAACTACCTTAATGTCTCCCGGTTTGTAACCTCCCAGGTCATAATGCATCAAGCCGATTACATTTTCAGGTGATTGCTTGTACATTTCTATTCCCTGCAATAAAGCGCTGGCACAGTTTCCTACACCTGCAATAGCTACGTTTATCCTCGCCACTATAAAACCTCCTCCTCTTTATTTTAGTTTTTTGCAATAAATTTTTAATTAGTTTTCATAATTAGCTTCTTAAATAAAAGCTACCACCTCCTTAACGAATATAAAAAACACTCCAGGCTGTTCTCGCCAGGAGTGTTTTTGTCAATATCATTATCTTGTCAAACACATTATCATTACACAGAAAAACACTCCCGACAAAAAAGGACAAACTCATTTGTACAGAAGTTTTTCTGTTAACTAATATTGTGTTAGCGCAACTTGTTAGCACTCGTTTTAAAAGGCTGCTAATAAATATTATAGCACAACTTGTGCCAATTACTAGTTTAAACATCCAGTTTCATCCCGCGACAAACCTAGCCAGCAGAAAAAATTCGTAAAAAACGGCTCTCTACTAGCGCAAAAAGAAAATGAGGGCTCCGCAGAGCCCACATTCACGGTATAATTTAAGCTGTTCTACTAACAACCCACACTAAAAACCATCGAACCAAAGGTAGCAAAGCTTTGGCAGGCCTGCTCCCTCAAATTAGCAGTGCCTGGGACAGTATTTACGCATCGCTTGGGTGAACAAATTGAGATGATGCTGTTCGTCCTGGATAATTCGCTCCAGCAGATTAACAATATGGGGATCTTTAATCAACTGCTGGTGCTTGCGATAAGAAGCTATCGCCTGCTCTTCAGCAGCAATGTCCGCTGCCAGCCGGTCACAAACAGCGTTGCCGTAATAGACATAAGATGCATTCCAGTAAACCCGTTGATTATCAACCAGGCTGTAATAGCGGGGGTTTGCCCCCAGCAAAATAATTGTTTCGGCCAGCAATTCCAGATGGAACATTTCAATAATAGCAATACATTCTTCTAATTCAGCCAGGTCTTTGTATTTTCCTGCAAAGACAAAATTATGATAAAGGTATTGATTAATAGCGGTAAATTCGCTCACCCGGCCGGCATAGTCCTCAAGCAATAGTTCGGCATAGTAAAGATTACGTCCTAAAACTTTAGGTTCCGGGTAAGGTATGGGTAATGCGCACCATCTTTTGAGGTGTTGATTATTTTCAGCGCAATTTTCTTTGGCCCCGGCTTTTATTTCCGTTTTAACCTCACTCAAGCTAAACTCACCACCTCTGCTTTAATAACAGCCCTCATAAAATAATATGCAACAGCCCAGGTGTATGTACATAAAAATACAATATTACAACCGATCTCCTGGAAGGAAAAACCTGCAAAGGTGTAGAATGGTTTATTAATTGAATTTTTTGTTACTAAAGAAAGGGGGTTTTAACATGAAGCATAATTGCCCCCGCTGCGGTACTGTACTTGAAGCCGGAGCAGTCTATTGCAGCAACTGTGGCGGGCAAATTGCACCTCATCCCGGTGAGGAGCGGACTGTCACCCCTGCCCAGAAGTCAAACCCCGGTCAGGAGGGCTATGAAACTCCGGACCTACCCCTGGCTGCTACCCTTACCAAGGCCACCTTTGGCGTGAGACTGCTGGCCTATATCGTCGATGTGATTATCCTGACAGCAATCCAGATGCTCTTTGCGGCAATCTCGCCCGATGTTGCTCTTGTTACCAACGTCATTGTCACTGCCGCTTATTTCACCATCATGGTCGGACGGGACGGACAAACTTTCGGCAAAAAATTTATGGGTATTAAGATTATTACTGCGGACGGTAATGTCCCCAGTTACGGCAAAGCATTTATCCGCCATATAGGGCAAATCATTTCTGCTTTAATTCTGGGACTTGGCTACCTCTTAATCCTCTTTGACAAACAAAGCCAGGCCCTCCATGACAAGATTGCCGGCACTTACGTGGTTAAAGCACCGCGTACTTTTTAACTAGTATATCTCACTTCTCATATCCCACCTCCCATCTTTTTAAAGGATTTGTTCCGCGCTGGGCGCAACGTGGTGGATAGCAAATTGTTTTTCACAGAGGAAGGATCAGGCCGGTCCCGGGAAGGCACCCAAATTTATGGGGTGAAGTGGGAACAATAGAACTTTATTTTCCAGGGAGGTTTTTCTCTATGGCCGTTCACCAGCCAGTTGTGCCTACTATAAAACGCCCTCTGGAGAAGGGGCGTATTTTTATTGCAGTTCTGCTGCTATTTTCCCTGCTAGTCCTCCTGGCAGGCGGCTGTGGTGCCGCGACTAAAGCTGCCCAGGACGCGGCCGCCCCCATGGAAATGGAACTAGCAGTACCGGAAAGTGAAACCAGGGCAGGTTACGCAAACTTAATTGATTCTTACGCCAGTATTGAAGCTGCGCTGATCGACCGCAAGGTTATCCGCAATGCAGATATTAATATCTCAGTCAAAGACATCCAGGAAGCTACCCGCAGGGTAACCCAGATGCTAACAGCGGCCGGCGGTATAGTCTCCGATTCTTCAATTTACAGGGACGGCGACCGCCTTCAGGCCACGATGCAGCTCCGCCTGCCTGCTAACCGTTTTGAGGAATTTATCCTCGAACTGGAGGAGCTGGGAGAAATCACCCACCAGCGCATCTACAGTGAGGATGTGACCGAAGAATTCATCGATCTGGAAGCTAAAATAAAAAACCTGGAAAGCCAGGAAGAAACCTTGCGCTAACTAATTAGCCAATGCGATAATGTGCACGATTTGCTGGCTGTAGAAAAAGAATTGGCCCGGGTACGCTCGGAAATCGATTCCTTAAAAGGCCGCCTGCGCTACCTCTCCGATCGGGTCGACCTTTCCACCATTAATTTAAGGCTCAAAGAATTAAGCCCCCTGGACCAGCGCATTTCTGCCAGCAACCTCTCAGGCTTGGGCAAACGCAGCTTGCAAGCCTTTATCCGGGCTACCAACCTGGTGCTGGAACTGCTAGGCGGGCTGGTAGTGTTGCTTGTTGGTGCCATACCCCTATTAATCTTCCTGGGACTATTAGTCCTGCTGGTCAGATACCCCTTTAGATGGCTGCGGCAATTTGTCAATAAACGCAAATCCGATCGCCAGGAATAAATAATAAGCCACCCCGCCAGTACAGCGGGGTGTTTTGGTCAGTTCATAGCCTTATTAGCTACCGGGGGATAAGCAGGGTGTTTATCGGGGTTAAATCTGAGAGGCTGTTAGCTTTAATCATGGTTTTAGATACAGTATAGAGGACGTCCCCAATATAAAGGATCCTCTCTATATTGCTGTCGCTGTTGTAATGAAACTGACCGGCCTGCAGGTAGTCCTCCTCGCTCAGATGGCTGATTCTGCCCTTTAAAGTAAAACCATTAACCAGGTCGAGATTATAGACATAAGCCCCCTGGAAAGTAAACTCACCGTAAGGGGGAAAGCTGCCGTAATTAATGGCGCTACCATCTTTTATTTCCATAAGAGTTAGGGGAAAAGCCAGCAGATTTTTATCTTTGGCAAATAAGAGGGCTTTATGGTTGCGCAATAGTTCGGAATCCGTGCCCCGGTCACCGATTACTACTTTAAATTTTTCTACCGGATTTTGCACGTCCGTTACGTCAAAAAGAGCCAGCTTCAGGCCCTGATAGAAAGCCATGCTACCTGCGCTTTTGCCCTGCCGGTCGACCTGGCTGATTTCCACCGTATCCTTGCCAAAACCGATAATGTGGTTTGCGTCATAGGGGTGCAGGTAATCACTATAGCCCGGTATTTTTAAAGCCCCCAGGACTTTAGGCTCCCCCGGGTCCTGCAAATCAAGGACAAAGAAAGGGTCTACATTTTTAAAGGTCACCAGGTAACCCCGCTTGCCCATAAAACGCGCCGCGTAAATACGTTCCCCGGGAGCAATGCCTTCCAGCCGGCCAACGACATTGAGGGAACTGCCCAGGATATAGATATTGTTCTTGGAAGTATATTCATCATCACGCCACATATCCCCATCAGTAGTGGCGATGCGGAAATAACCTTGGTATTCGTCCATGGCAAACTGGTTCAGAATTGTCCCCGGTATCTTACCCTTGCCTGTATAGCTAGGCCGGCCCTGTTCCAGGGCAAAACGATAAATTGTTGTGCTATGCTCAATCGGCGGCACTAGTCCCAGCCTGGCAATCCCACCAGTGCCGGGCATAATCGCCGGCTGCTCGTACTCGTAATGGCTTACTGCCACATAGAGGTTTTCAAGCGAAGCATAAATATTTTCTCCGGCACCCAGGTAAGCATCTACTGCCGCTGCTTCTTTCGGACGATCCAGGTTAATCCCGGCGATTAACATGTAATTCGGTTCGATAAAGTCAGGAAAATAACGAATACGCTCATAGCCAATCCTGTTAAATTCTGTACCATTAGCGCTGTCCCGGTATAAGGGCAGGAGGTCAGGTGTATTTTCCGTCAAAATGCGATAACCGATATTTTTATTAGCTACCAGGTATAGAGCTGTACCTATTTTGCGGGACGAAACATAATAACCCTCCAGTTCTAACTCCCGGATAAGCTGGGGATTGCTCTTATCAGCCAGGTCATAAACAAGAGCTTTAACCATACTTTGCCGGTAATAGGGCGGCGGGTAAATATAAGCTTGCGGCTGTTCCGATTTAAGATAGGGAGTATTGTTAACGGCAGTCCCGATTACCACCAGATACTTGTCATCCACGTAAAGTTCCTGGGGAGTAAACTCTTCCCCCTTGAACTGCAAACTACTAACAACCTGCATATTTTCTGCAGGGTAAGCCCGGACTATTATAACTCGCTGATTGTTGACCTGATAAATATAGCGACCATCGGTTTTGACAATATCCGCTTCATCTACGCCCTGAACCTGGACATTGGTAGTGGCGTAATCTCCGGCAATAACTGCCCCGGCGGATTTACCAGCGGCTGGCGGCGCTGCGGATGGACCGGCAGCCGCTGTCGTAGCCTCTGCTTCGACTGCCATGAGCCGGGTAATCCCGCTGTACCTTGGTGTCCCCTTTTGTTCAGCTTGTCGCAACAGCTTTTTTAAGTTCTCATAAGAGCCGACTACCGGCAGGTTTTCTGCTTTATCCTTACTGGCGGCAGCCGATATTTTTAAAGCCAAAGGTGATGTTAAGACCAGCAGTAATAGCGCCAGCAGCAGTGGTAAAACAATTATAATCACTCTTCTCACTGGCTTTACCCCCTTTCGTTGCTTAATAATATTGACGCATTGCTTATGATTTTGTTCCCAAATTTTTACGCATGGGCAAAAAATAAGCCCCTCTGCCGGGGCGCGCAGCACGAGGGGCATAAACCTTGCTCATATTCTACAGCTTAAAACCGTGCTCGCTAATCCAGTTTAACGAAGTCAAAGTGTCCGGCTCAGGAACATATTCTAAAGATACGTAACCTTCATAACCAAGGGCATCCAGTTCTTGCAGCAAGAATTTATAATTTATTTCGCCTGTACCGGGCTGGTGGCGGCCAGGGTTGTCAGCAATCTGGATGTGACCGATTTGTTGAAAATGCTTGCGGATGGTCGCCGTTAGCTCTCCTTCCTCACGCTGAGCGTGATAGACATCATATTGCAAGTAAACGTTAGGCGCACCTATCTCAGCAATCAACTGCATTACCTGGTTGCTGGTATTGAGCAAAAAACCGGGGATATCAAAATGATTAATAGGCTCCAGCATCAGCTTTAAACCCTTATCCTGCAGCACAGCAGCGGCATAGCGCACATTTTCCTTTAATACCCGCTCCTGTTCAGCGGCAGCAACGCCGGCAATCTCTTTCCCAGCCAAACAGTTTAGCCGGGGTGCCCCCAGTTCTACCGCCCAGGCTGCCGCCTGCTGCACCCCGGCCCGGAATTCGTCCACCCGTTGCGGGTTAGCGGCAATACCCCGTTCACCGGCAGCCCAGTCACCGGCAGGCAGGTTAAAAAGCACCACCTTAAGCCCGTTTTCTTCTAACCTGGCCTTTACCTTATCCAGGCCGTACTCATAAGGAAACAAAAACTCCACTGCTGTAAACCCGGCCTCCCGGGCAGCCTTAAAGCGGTCCAGAAAAGGTACTTCCGTAAACAGCATGCTCAAGTTAGCAGCAAAACGCGGCATATCCTTACCTCCCTAAAAATTATAAATCCCACTTTACATTAAAACGGCCTTCACCCCAGCTGCAGACTGTTATTTTCAGCCATCAAGATAGGTTTCGCAGAGGCAAATCCTATTTATTTAGCGGGGTGAGATGTGAGAAAATTATCATATTTATTATTTCTACTCTGCCTGTTAAATTCCTGCCTTCCCCGGGCATTTAAATCTAATTAAGCCAGAATTTCGCCCCTTTGCCCCGAACGGTATAATATGTAAACC
>JAAYGJ010000064.1 GCA_012727745.1 Clostridia bacterium
AGCTGGCACCGCGGGGCAGGCACCAGATTGATGCAACAGATATTGACCCGGGCGCTCTGGCAGCAGCCCGGCGGGGAGTATACTCAGCCCGTTCGGTCCAGGCTGTTACTCCTGCCCGGAAAAAACGTTATTTCGTCAAAGAGGGCGACAATTATTATCTCAGCGAAGACATCAGGGCCAGAGTAAGATTTTACCAGCATGACCTCCTGCGGGATCCTTACGGCAGTGCTTATAATCTGATCGTCTGCCGCAATGTGGTTATCTATTTTACTGCCGCTGCCCAGTATGAAATTTACCGCCACTTTTATCAGGCGCTGGCCCCGGGAGGAGTCCTGTTTATCGGGGCGACTGAGAGTATGTTTTATTATCGGGAACTGGGATTTGCCAAAATTGCCCCGTGGTTTTACCGTCGTCCCCTGACTAATTAAAGATTAGACTGTAGGAGCGAAAGGAAATATGAGCACGTGGGATAAGCTCGAAGCCATACACCTGGATGCGTTGCAGGAAGTTGGCAATATCGGCGCTGGGAATGCAGCCACAGCCCTGGCAGCCCTGCTAAATAAACGTATTCAGATGAAAATTCCCCGGGCGGGTGTAGTGTCGTTAAAGGAAATACCTGCCCTGGTAGGAAATGAAGAGGAGCCGGTCGCCTGTGTGGAGTTCAGCGTCAGCGGATCGGCTCCCAGCAAGATCCTGTTTATGCTCAATGAAAAGGCGGCCTTCGCCTTAATCGATATTTTGCTTGGTCAGGAACAGGGTACTACTACAAGCCTTGATGAGATGGGCTGTTCGATTTTGCAGGAAGTAAGCAATATCTTGACCGGCAATTTTTTAAATGCTTTTGCCGAACTGTGCAACTTACATTTTGTGTCTTCGGTACCTGCTTTTGCCTTTGATATGCTAGTTGCCGTCTTAACTTCGGCCTTGCTGGAGGGGGGGTATTTCTCCGACCGGATAATGGTTATTGAAACTGAGTTTTATACCGATGCAGCTGCTATTAGCGGTCACTTTTTTTTAATTCCTTACAACGATTCCCTGGTGAAAATATTAAACGCGCTGGGTCTTAAAATAGAATGAACAAGGAAAGGGTGTTTATTATGGCTAAAAGGGTGTTGATAGTTGATGACGCCGCCTTTATGCGCATGATGATTAAGGACATCCTGCATAAAAATGGATACGAAGTGGTAGGCGAAGCTGAAAACGGGAAAAAAGCAGTTGCCCTTTACCAGGAACTGCGGCCGGATGTAGTGACTATGAATATAACTATGCCGGAAATGGACGGCATTGAGGCAGTTAGGGCTATTAAAAAAATTGACCCTGATTCCCGGATTATCATGTGCAGCGCAATGGGCCAGCAGTTAATGGTTATGGAGGCAATTGAGGCAGGAGCCCGGGATTTTGTAGTTAAGCCCTTCCAGCAGGAGAGAGTGCTGCAGGCTCTGGAAAAGGCTCTGGCGTAAAAGCGGGTGATGTAGAAAATGGCCGAAGTATTATCACAAGCGGAGATTGATGCTTTGCTGCAGGCTCTCCACCGCGGCGAGGTACGGGCTGACGATGTTAAGGTTGACGAAGCCTCTAAAGCTAAAAAGTATGATTTTCGCCGGCCTAATAAGCTATCCAAGGAGCAGTTGCGTACCTTGTACATGATACACGATAATTACGCCCGTCTGGTGGCCAATTTTTTAGCAGCTTATTTGCGCGCCGGTATCCAGGTTAAAATCGTATCAGTTGAACAAATGACGTACGAGGATTTTATTATCTCCTTGCCCTCCCCAACTTTGATCAGCATCTTTAGTATGGAGCCTTTACCGGGTTCCGCCGTACTGGAGACCAATATGAATTTTATCGCGCCGATCATTGATTTACTTTTTGGGGGCACGGGAGATACGGTAACACTGCAGCGCGAATTGACCGAAATTGAACTACATGTACTGCGCCGTTTAATTAGCCGGGTTTTGGAACGCTTGCGGCTATCCTGGGAAGATATCCAGGAAATAAACCCCAAACTGGAGGGCATGGAAACAAATCCTCAATTTAGCCTGGCTGTTTCTCCCAATGAAACAGTAGCAGTTATTACCCTGGCTACGACGGTTAATAAATTTGAAGGCTTAATAAACCTTTGCCTGCCATATATGCTTTTGGAGCCGGTCATTTCCCGTCTTTCGGCCAGCCACTGGTTTGCAATTACAGACGGTAGGGAAGACGTTTCTGCTTTCCGGGCGGCCATCGAGGAACTGCTGGCACAGGTGCCTGTAAAGTTAAGTGCCAAATGCGGGCATACCCGTTTGCCGGTCAGGGAATTTATCCAGTTGCAGGTGGGCGATGTCATTACCCTCAATAAACAGCTAGGTGAGGATCTGGAACTGCAGGTGGAAGGTCATACCAAGTTCAAAGTCCAGCCTGGCATTGTCGGCCAGAAGATGGCTGTACAGGTAACGGAGGTGTTATAAGTGTCAGATTTTTTATCTCAGGAAGAGATAGATGCGCTGCTAAGCGGTAACTTGGCCGACGATCAGATAGAAGATAAAACGTCGGTATCATCAAGGACATTATTAGGTGACTCGGAAAAAGATGCCCTGGGGGAGATAGGCAACATTTCCATGGGTAGTGCAGCTACAGCCTTGTCACAAATCCTGAACAAACGGGTAGCCATTACCACGCCTGATATTCAGATTACGACCTGGGCTGAGCTTATAGCCGGGTTTCAAATACCTTATGTCCTTGTGGATGTTAATTATACCGACTGGCTGGACGGGGCTAACCTGCTGATTATTAAAGTTTCTGATGCCGTTATTATGGCAGACTTAATGATGGGCGGCACCGGCGAGGACGTTGAGCCGGAACTAGACGAAATAAAGACCAGTGCTGTTGCTGAAGTAATGAATCAAATGATTGGCAGCGCTGCCACTGCTATGTCGACTATGTTTCAGCGCCAGATAAAGATTGCGCCGCCCCAGCTGGCAATGATAAATCGTGGCGAGGAGGCTTTTGCTCCTCCCTGGGAACCAGACCAGCCGCTGGTAGTGGTCAAATTCCGGATGGAGATCGAAAATCTTATTGACAGCCAGATAATGCAGGTTATGCCGGTAGAAAACGCCAAAGCAGAAGTGGATATGCTGCTGGACCCCCCCTCGCAGCAGGCAATCACAGCAACTGAGGAAGAAGTTGCTGCTACTATTACTGCTGCAGCGCCGGTCGAAGAAGAGCCTGACGAACCTGCGACAACGGCGGTTGCAGAGGAGCTTGACAAACAACCGGCAACAACGCAAAGGGTCTATGGTAATGAAAACAGCAATATTGAATTGATTCTCGATGTACCTTTAGACATTGAAGTTATTCTGGGTACAGCCAATAAACGCCTCCAGGATATATTATCTCTGGTCCCGGGGGCGATTGTTGAGCTTGAGCGCTTGGTTGAAGAACCGGTGGATATTACTGTTAACGGTACTCCTATTGCCAAGGGTGAAGTTGTTGTTGTTAATGAAAGCTTCGGCGTGCGAATTACCCATATCTTAGAACCCTGCGAGCGGATAAATCAGCTAAGGCATTCATCGTAAGTAATAAAATTAGGCCGGAGCTATCTCCGGCCAGGGCAGTTATAATCGGTTGGTTGCCAACGCTTGTTCAGCTTTTTCAATGGCTAGTCGGACCAGGTTGCCGCACTGGCGCGACGGTACGCCGCCCCAGCCTTCTTTTGCCACAGTGTCATAAACACCCAGCTCCTTGGCCAGCTCATATTTTAGAGCTTCGGACATAATCCCACGCCTTCTGGCCATATTAAAAGCCTACTTTTCCTGCCCCAAACATAGCTTTTACCGCTGCGGCTCTTATCATACAGGACAATTTTGGTGGGAGTTGCCCCCTTTATCCTCTTACTTCATATTTTCCCCCTTTATTCTTTATTCTTGAAAGTAGATGAAGCAGGCCGGGGATGTTTGCCCGGCCTGCCGCAAATGTACTATAATAATATTATTAAAAAATAATATTATTTAGTGGATACGAACCCGGTCAGAACCATGTTCCTGCAAAATGCGGTTTGCCTGGTCGGCGCGATTGTCATCTGTCTGAACTGAGACCAGTATTTTGCCCTGGCGGATATCGTTTTCATACTGGCGGCTCTCTGTTTCCGGAATGCCCAGGTCTAAAAGTCCTCCGGCCAGGCCGCCGGCTGCTGCACCTGACAGCATCCCGGCAATGGGTCCGGCGGCAATCAGGGGACCGAGACCGGGAATTACCAGCGCTCCGGCGCCTGCTGCCAGGCCGGCCAGGCCACCAAGTACACCGCCGGTGCCGACACCGTCGCCAATACCGGTTTCGCCGGGGCCGGTAGCACCGGTTAAACTACCCATATTATCCTGCTGCTGGTTTTGTTTGCCTTCATTGTCACGGGCCAGCAGAGAGATTTCTCGGTCAAAACCAGCCTGGCGCAGGTTTTCAACTGCTTCTCTGGCGGCAGTTTCTTTGCTAAAGATAGCAACTACTGTTTTAGACATGCTGAAATCCTCCTTTATGAAAATCCAGTACACCCTTATTATGACCTTTTCGTGGGCTACTATGCGGTTATTTTTACAGGTATATTGAAAGCGGGGGGGGCGAGTTTGAATTTTTTTGATGTAATTATTTGCGGTGCCGGCCCGGCAGGGAGCACCTGTGGCCGTATTTTGGCTACAAAGGGACTGAAGGTATTAATTGTTGACAAGGAAAAATTTCCCCGTTATAAACCATGCGCTGGCGGTTTGACCGGCCGGTCTCTGCAGGAG
>JAAYGJ010000065.1 GCA_012727745.1 Clostridia bacterium
AGAAATCAGTGAAGGAAGCCCTAGATACCTTAAGCCTAATTCCCTACCCCTTCCCCTAACAATATTAATCTTTAGTCCTTTTCTCGTAAAAAAACCCGCAGTAGAACAGATTTTAATCCTGCAACTACTACGGGATTTTGGCACGAACTTTATCTTTATAAAGCGAAGTTTATTCTAGTTATCCAACATAAACGTTTATCATTATCTCTATTCCACTGTTACGCTCTTGGCCAGATTGCGGGGTTTATCGACATCACAGCCGCGGGCGACGGCAGTATAGTAGGCCAGCAATTGCAGCGGCAACACCGTTACCACCGGGGCCAGCCAGCTTGGTACCGGTGGCAGGTAAAGTACAGCGTCGGCTTCTTGAGCTACCGCCCCGTTGCCTTCCTGAGTTAGAGCCAAAACCCAGGCGCCACGGGCCCTGACTTCCTTAATGTTGCTAATCATCTTCTCCAGCAGCTCCGTCTGGGTAGCCAGGGCAATAACCGGCGTCCCTTCGTTAATCAGGGCTATGGGGCCATGCTTCAGCTCTCCCGCAGCAAAAGCCTCGGCATGGATATAGGAAGTCTCCTTAAGCTTCAAGGCACCTTCCAGAGATACGGCATAATCCAGGCCACGGCCGATAAAGAAAGCATGCTCGTGAGGCGCTAACTTTCCGGCCAGGTCGCTCACCCGGGGTTCCAGCTTCAACGTTTCCTCTACATAGTCCGGCAAAGCTCTTAAACCTCTAGCCATTTCTGCCTTCCAGGGAGCAGCCACACCGCGCTTTTCTGCCAGGTAAAGAGCCAGCAAGTACATGCAGGCGGCCTGAGTTACATAAGCTTTGGTAGAAGCTATAGCAATTTCCGGGCCAGCCCAGGTATAAAGGAGGTGCTTTGCCAATCTGGCCACGGTACTATCTAAAACATTGGTTACAGCCAAAATCTCTACCCCTGATTTTTGCGCCTCGCGCAATCCGGCCAGGGTATCGGCCGTTTCTCCCGACTGGCTGATAACCAGTCCCAAGGTTCGTTCATTTAAAATAGGGTTGCGGTAGCGAAACTCAGAAGCAACGTCATCTTCTACCGGCAAGCGTAAATACTTTTCGATCAGGTATTTACCTACCATACCGGCATGGCGGGCTGTACCGCAAGCGATAATAACTATTTTTTCTAGAGCAGCTGCTTCCGCCGGTGTTAAATCTACACTTTCCAGCCGGACTTGATCCTTTTGCAGTCGCCCGCTCAAAGTAGCGCGCAAAGCCCGGGGCTGTTCATGGATCTCTTTGAGCATAAAATGCTCATACCCGCCTTTTTCGGCAGCTTCGAAGTCCCAGTTAACGTGGAAAATTTCCTTTTCTTTGACAGTCCCGTCGGCAGCATAGACAGTGACGCCCTCCGGTTTTATCGACGCTATTTCACCGTCATCCAGAATATAGGTGTCCCGGGTATAAGATAAAAAAGCGGGAATACTGGAAGCCAGGTAGGTTTCCCCTTCAGCCAGGCCAATGATCAGGGAGCTATGCTGGCCTACCCCCACCAGCTCGTTGGGGTGATAAGAACTGGTCACAGCCAGAGCGTAAGAACCACGCAAAACAGGCAGAGTCTTTAGTACTGCCTGGACAAGATCCCCCTCATAATAATGCTCCAACAGGTGGGCCACAACTTCTGTATCGGTTTCCGATGCAAAGCGGTGGCCAGCATTAATAAGCTTGTGGCGCAGTTCCTGGTAATTTTCAATTATTCCGTTATGCACTACGGCAATATTGCCGCTGCAGTCCAGGTGTGGATGCGCATTGACGTCAGACGGCCTGCCGTGGGTAGCCCAACGGGTATGGCCAATACCCAGCCGGGCATTGTCCATCCTTCCGTTGAGGCTGCTTTTTAAAGCAGCCAGTTTGCCCGCTCTTTTTATTACTACCAACCGGTTATCCTCAATCACAGCAATGCCGGCAGAATCACAGCCCTGGTACTCCAGCCTTTCCAGTCCCTGAACCAAAATCGGTACTGCCGGGCGGGAGCCCAGGTAACCAACAATACCACTCATGTTGAACTCACTCTCCCTTAATTTTTACAAGATAACACCAGTGCCACCTTCACGGCACCAGCAGTAGGAAACAAAGGTAAGCTCTTGCTCCTTGTTTTCTACTGCCTGCTTATTGAAGCGGGAGAGGTAAAGGATTACCCGGCGCTTTTGTCCCCGGAATTACTCCCGGGTTTTGTTACGCCTTTTACGGTCGTAATCGGACCGAGGGGCATCCGCCGATAACTCGATTAACCCCTGCCTCGTCAACCTTCCAGTCTGACAAAAACCTCATAACATAATCTATTGGCATAAAGATATCTCATCAATGGTAGATACTGCAATCGCCAGTCATTAACTGGAAGGCCCCGGCGCTTGTTTATCATGTCGTTCTTTACCTCTCCGGATAAGCCGGACCTGCCCTGTCCGGTTGCTCACCCCCCCCTCTAAATCCCATTCCTAACCCCTCATATCTTACTTCTCATTCAGAGGCGGCCTTCTGCAGTTGCGTCATAATAATTTCCAGTTCCTTCCTGTTCGGCCCTTCAAGCATCAGCCGGATAATCGGCTCCGTTCCTGAAGGCCTTACCAGCACCCGTCCTCTGCCGGCCAGCTGCTCCCTGGCTGCCTGAACTGCCGCCTGCAGTTCAGGCTTGTTCATAACCTTTTCTTTATCAGTTACCCTGACATTAACCAGCATCTGGGGCAGGCGAGGCATACTTGCTGCCAATTCCGCCAGCGGCCGCCCGGTGGCAATCATTACCTGCACAAGCTGGGCCCCGGTAAGCAGGCCGTCGCCGGTAGTATTATGTTGCAGCATAATAATATGCCCGGACTGTTCTCCCCCCAGGATTGACCCGCTACGCAACATTTCCTCCAACACATAGCGATCGCCAACACTGGTCTGGTGGACCCTGATGCCTGCATCTGCCAGGGCCTGGTGCAGGCCGAAATTACTCATAACAGTTACTACTACCTGGTTGCCAGGCAGGCTGTTCTGCTGCTTAAGGTAAAGGGCCAAAATAGTCATTATGGCGTCACCGTCTACCACCTGCCCCCTGGCATCGACGGCAATAACCCGGTCGGCATCGCCATCAAAGGCTAGCCCCACATCGGCCCCCCGGGCAACTACTTCCTTCTGTAATAGCTTAACGTCAGTGGAACCGCAGCTGACATTTATATTAGTACCGTCAGGGCTATTATGCAAGACGGAAACATTAGCACCCAATCGTTTAAATACCGCCGGCGCAACCGTACCTGACGCCCCGTGGGCACAATCCAGCACCAGCTTGAGGCCGGAAAAACTCCGGCTGACGGTACTGCAAACATAGGCGATATAGCGCTCGGCTGCATCCTCCAGCTCCTGTACCCGCCCTATTCCCGCGCCGATCGGCCGGGGTAAATTATCTTCCTTATCTCGCACCAATCTCTCAATCTCTTCCTCAACCGGGTCGGGCAGTTTAAAGCCTTTATTGTTAAAAAATTTGATGCCGTTATCGGCAAAGGGGTTATGCGAAGCTGAGATAACTACACCGGCGTCGGCCGCAAGGCTTTGCGTAAGCCAGGCCACAGCCGGGGTGGGAATAACCCCTGCTTTTATCACATCTCCGCCAACCGAGCAAATACCTGCTACCAGGGCTGCCTCCAGCATATCTCCGGAAAGCCGGGTATCCCGGCCGATGACAACCTTGATTTTATCCATATGCCCGGTCAAAACTGCAGCCCCGCAACGTCCCAGGCGAAAAGCTAGTTCAGGTGTAAGACTGGCGTTGGCAACGCCCCGCACTCCGTCAGTACCAAATAATTTTGTCATATTATCTCCTTCATTTAATGTCTATTGTAAAGATAAATTACCTCTAAGCGACGCTTCTTGCTTTATACTTGGACGAAATGTTTACGTCCTAAGCGCAGCCTTTATTTTAATCGCAAAAATATCATATGCATAGCGGCAGTAATTGTGATGCTTTGTTCAGTCTTCTTCAGTGGACTCCGGTACTTCCGGAGCCTCGGCAATCTCTACTATAACCCTTACCCTGGGCATAATGCCGCTCTGAACCCCGACTGGTATATCCAGCGTCGTCTCCCTTATTACCTGTCTCCTGGCTCCGGTTATATCTATAGGCGCAGTGTTAACATAATCGAGAGCTTGCAACAGTTCATAAGGAGCAAATACCTCGATTATTTCCGGCTGCACGATTACCCGTTCAACCGCAAATCCCTCGGCAGGCTCACCTGTTAACAGGGGACGTATTGGCAGAACCCGGCCAGGCATATCGTGTATTATCGGCACTTGCACTTCTACAGCTGGCGGGTTAATAGTCAGCCATTGATGCAACGGCTGCCCTTCCTGATTTTCCAGTTTAACCGGTAAATAAGACATATAGCTGCTGGTGGCCTGGTCAATATTAACTTCTACAAAAACCCGGCCTATGTTCTCCAGAACCCCGGTAGGACCGAAAACTAAAACCTGTGAAGGTATAATAGACGGGGCAAGGGCACGAAAACCGCTGGCAGGTGTACCAACCAGGCTCACCTGCACCGGGAACTGGGCCTGCTCAATCTTCTCTACTTCTATTCTGGCTTCAGCAGGGTTAATGTCTATTATATCTACACCTGCCGGCACTTCTACCCGAACTGGCAAAAAATTGTCCCCCGCTTGGGCATAGCGCATATCTACATAAGCCCGAATATCCCGCGGCAATAAACTGTTGATAACTATCTTTCGCCCTTCCACGCGCACCTGGACTGCGGTTGGGGAATCGGCAATTACCAAATCCTCGCTTAAATTTTGCGTTTCCAGCGGGACCCGGACCAAGGTTTCCCCCATCGGGTTTTGCTCACTTGTTACATATACCCATAAAATTAGTGCCAGAATAACAGCCAGCAAGCGGTAACCCCAGTTCGAACGAAAATGCTTCAATAATTCCAGCATCTCAAGACCTCCAGGGCCAGAAAGAAATATTATTATCCGGCGGTAACAACAAGCCCTGTAGTAGCTCTTTCAAGTTCTTTTCATCAAGAAAACGGGTCAGTTTACCTCCTTCGGCAACCGAAACGACGCCCGTTTCTTCCGAAACTACTACCACCACCGCATCAGACAGTTCGCTGAGGCCTAAAGCCGCCCGATGCCGGGTCCCCAGTTGTTTGCTTAAATACGGGCTGTCTGACAACGGTAAAAAGCAACCTGCTGCCAGCACCCGGTCACCGCGAATTACAGCTGCACCATCGTGAAACGGCGTCAGGGGAACAAAGATATTAATCAAAAGTTCTGCCGAAACAACCCCATCCAGGCGGATGCCGGTCTCAACATAATCATTCAAACCTGTTTCCCGTTCAATTACCACTAGTGCACCGGTACGGTTTTTAGCCAGCACCTGTACAGCTCGTACCACCTCGTTAATAAGCCTGGTCATCTCTTCTGTCCCCAA
>JAAYGJ010000066.1 GCA_012727745.1 Clostridia bacterium
GTTCAAATACCTGGAGCATAGCGGTAGACTTATGCATCTTAAATATCCCGAGCAGGCCTTTATTGCCATTAGCAGAGTGGAAGCGGCGGCTGCCAAAGGAATAGTTATGCAACTGGAAATACATACTCTAATGGAAAATTCATTACTGGAAGTGGATGAGCTTATTCCCCTGTGGACAGGCGCCTGGGACGCAGCCTTGGCTTTGACTTGCAGCGGCTCAAAGCTTAAAGTAAGCTTAAATTACCGGGATAATTATTACTATTTGCGTTTTGTAACCAACCCTTTCCCCCAAAATGCTCCTGAGCTCACAGACATAGCAAATATGGCCAGGCGCGCCGGAATGATTTTTAATTATAAGGCTGACAGCGGTGAAATTAGCCTCTGTTTTGCTGGCAGTAGTTCAGATAGCTGAAAAAGAGATGCCCTGCGCGGAGCGGCTTTTCCGCAGAAGCAGGCTGAAGGAAAAAGAGAGGGGTGTCTCTCCCTTGTTTTACGATGAGGTTAAAATATACGTTAAAGCTGGCGACGGGGGCAATGGCGTTGTCGCCTTCCGCCGGGAGAAATATGTTCCCCTGGGCGGCCCTAGCGGCGGGGACGGCGGCCGGGGGGGCAGCGTGATTGTGCAAGCAGATGCAGGTTTGCGAACCCTGGTGGATTTTCGCTACCGCTCCCATTACCGCGCCGAACGGGGCCAGCACGGTCAGGGAAAAAACAGGCACGGTCGCAACGCCCCTGATTTGGTCCTAAAGGTCCCGGTGGGGGTAGTAGTAAAAGAAGCTAGCAGCGGTCAAGTCATTGCCGACCTGGTTGCCCACGGCCAGCAAGTAGAGGTAGCTGCCGGCGGTCGCGGCGGCCGGGGCAATGCCCGCTTTGTTACTAAAAACAACAAAGCGCCTAATTTTGCTGAAAAAGGAGAACCAGGCGAGGAATGCTGGTTGATCCTGGAATTAAAACTTTTGGCAGATGTAGGTCTGATTGGCATGCCAAATGCAGGCAAATCTACCCTGCTTTCCCGTATCTCGGCGGCCCGGCCCAAGATTGCTGATTATCCTTTTACAACTATTTCCCCTAATCTGGGGGTGGTGGGCGCAGGGGAAGAAAATTCTTTTGTAGTTGCCGATATTCCGGGCTTAATTGCCGGTGCCCATCAGGGGGCAGGTTTGGGCCTAAAGTTTTTACGTCATATTGAGCGGACCCGCCTTTTAGTTCATGTACTGGATCTATCTTTGCCGTTAGAAGAGATAATAAACAATTGGCGAATAGTAATGGAGGAGTTGCGCCACTACAACCGGGAACTGGCGCAGCGGCCGCAGATAATTGCCGCCAACAAGGCTGACCTTACCGGCAGTGAGGCTAAAGCTGCCGGCATAAAAAAGTTTTTTGACAGACGCTACCCTGTTTTTATTATTTCAGCAGTAACCGGTGCCGGTATTGAGGCCTTACTGCACCACCTGTCTTCTGCATTGGCCAAACTGCCGCCACCGACTCCTTTAATCGCAGCGGAGGAGGAAAAAGTGACTGTTTATGCGCCGGAACAGCTGACAGTCAAACGGGAAGGCAGTGTTTTTATAGTTAAAAGCCCGGAAATAGAGCGGCGGGTAGCCATGACCTATCTTGATA